>CABUUE010000170.1 GCA_902494685.1 uncultured Collinsella sp. | reverse complement strand
TTGCTGCTCTACAGTCCTGCGCAAGACGGAAAGCACATTAAGGGCTTTCCTTTGCGTGCGGAACTCGCGACAAACTTAATATATTTCGCCGCCCCTCTGCCAAGCTCGGGAGACGACACGTTGATGTCTGCTTAACTCTGCTCGCTCAGCTAATTACTTTGTTGGGGGTCCACTATTTGCTGAAGGGTGAACTTACATTGATGAGGCTCGCCTTCTGCTTGTGGCTTTGCCCCATCGAAATCGAAGATCATGATGGCGCAGTTGGGGAGTTTTGCTGGGAGCTCGAAGCCCTCTGGGGCTGCAGCCTTGATGAATTGGCGGCTGGCGCTGCCGTGGCTTACTGCTAGGAGGGTTTCGATGCCCTCGGAGCCCATGAGATTGGTGAGGGTGCCTACCATACGTTCTTGCAGCGCGCGGCTTCCTTCTCCTCCGAAGGGGACCAAATCCTCGCCCGGATCCCAGACGTCGGTAGGCAATGCGTCGTGGGGACCTTCCTCGAAGGTTCCATAGCAGCGCTCGATGATGCCTTCGCAGGGCTCAACCGCGGCGTCCGGACCGAGGAGCTCGCATGCGACGAGACTTGCCGTGGCCATGGCTCGGCCTAAAGGCGATGAGGCCACTTTGTCGGGGACGACGCCATGGGCTTTGAGCCACGCGGCCGCTGCCTGTGCCTGTTGACGGCCCAGGTCGGTGAGCGGTGAATCGCAGCGGCCCTGGACCAGCTTTTTGACGTTGAACTCCGTCTGACCGTGGCGGAGTAGATACAGCTTCTTCATGCTCTCCCCTTCTGCATAACCTGCTTTGCCGGCACAGCCTTACTCGTGGGTATGCCCTACGTAGTCTTCGTCGATCGTAATCTTGGCAATCGACTTGGGATATTCCAATTCGACCCTCTGGGCTAACGCGTGTTTGATCTCATCGGCTCCCATGCCCAAATCCGAGGGTCGCACGCAGTCGAAGATCACATTGGTGTGCGTGGGGCCCGGCACGCAACGCAGATCGTGAATCGAAAGGCGGCTATCAATCTCCTGGGCCATAGCGTTGATGCGCAGGCGCATGCTCGCCACCTTTGAATCGTCGGTCACGATGGGATCGTAATGGAGCGTGACGATCATGCCGTCCTCGTCCCTAAACGACTGCTCGATGTTATCGAGCGTGTCGTGACTTTCCAGCGGGCTAACCTCGGCTGCCATCTCAGCGTGAGCGCTTGCGAACTTCCTGCCCGGGCCGTAGTCGTGAACCATCAAATCGTGAACGCCCAAAACGCCGGGGTAGCTCATGATCTTGTCTCGAATGTGCTTGACCAGCTTAGGATCGGGCGTCTGGCCCAAAAGCGGGCTCACCGTATCCTGGATGAGTTCAAAACCGCTCCAGCCAATATAGGCGCCAACGGCAAGGCCGACCCATGCATCAAGATTGATATGCGTCACCTGCGAAACAATTGCGCACGCCAGCACGGCGCCCGTAGCAAGGACATCGTTCTTGGAATCCTGCGCGGTCGCATGCAGCGTCTCGGACTCAATGCGGTCACCGAGCTTTTGATTGAGGGCCGCCATCCAGAGCTTTACAACCATCGAAAGCGCTAGGACTGCCACCAGGGCAAGCGAGAACTCGACAGGTTCGGGGTAGATGACGCGCTCAACCGAGGACTTGATAAGCTCAAGGCCGATCAGCAGTACGAGCGCCGCCACGACCAGACCCGAGAGATACTCGTAGCGACCGTGGCCGTAAGGATGCTCGGGGTCGGCCGGCTTGCTCGCCAGCTTAAAGCCCAGCACGCTCACGATGTTCGAGCTGGCATCGGACAGGTTGTTCATGGCATCCGCCACAATCGAAACCGATCCCGACAGCACGCCAATTACGCCCTTCGCAGCGCATAGTGCCACATTGGCGAGAATACACACCACGCCCGTCAACGTGCCCACGCGCGCACGGTCGCCCTGCGCACGCTTAACAATCCACTCGACCATCTACATCCGCCCCCACGGTACTACCTATATATCTATTGCTCAAACGGATTGTAGTGTAGCCACTTTATCCCCCAGATACAAAAAAGGCCGCAACCCACACGGGCCACGGCCTTGGAATGTGACATGCAGGACTGTCCCTTTGTCGATCGATTTATGCGCTTGCTTCGGTCACGCTCTTCGAGGTTTCGGGTGAATCGGCTCCGTCTTCTGCCGCCTGCCCCTTCGCCGGCACCACGCCAAAGCAGTAGCTCAGCGCCGCAGACACCGCAAATGCCACACCGCCGGCAGCACAGCACCATAGCAGGTTCGAGATGCCGCCCGTGGCAAAGCCAATGACCATGAGGACATTCGTCATGCCGATGGTATAGGCCGTAACGTGGCCCACGGCCGCAACAAGGCCTCCGACGGCGCCGCCAATGGCCATGCACGTCAGGCACCTGCCATATTTAAAGCCGCAACCGTACAGCGCCGGCTCGCTTACACCGCCAAGAACACCCGAGATTGAATAGCCCAGCATGAGCGCCTTCTCGTCCTTATCCGCAACGCGGAGCGACGCGCCAAAAGGCATGCCCCAAACGGCGAACGTTGCCATCGTCGCGGCGATCAGGATGCACGAATCCGTTCCCACACTCATAAACTGCGCATAGGCGAGCGATAGGACAACGTTGCTGACGCCCGCGATCTTTAGGAACTCCCAGCCCGCGGCAAGCCCCATGAGCGTGAGCAGCGACACGATGCCACCGGAATTGCCAAGCATAAACATAAGCTGGCCCAACAGCATGCCCAGATAGCTGCCCGCCGGCGCCGTAATACACAGCGAAACCGGAACCATGACGAGCATGGTTGCAAACGGAACGAACGAAAACGCCACGGCCTTAGGGATAACGCGCCGAAAGAAACACTCCACTCGCCATAGCACGGGCACCGAGATGAGAACCGGAATAACAGTCGTCGTGTAATCGTTGACCGGCGCGGGAAGCAGACCATACACGGAAGTCATCGATGCCCCCGTCGTCGAGGCGGCATCAACGAGCTTAAGCAGATCGGGTGCAATCAATACGCCGCCCAGCATCATGCCCAGCTGCTCCGAGCAACCGAGCTGGCGGGCGGCCGCCCAACCAAGATAAATGGGCAAAAAGTAGTACCCGGCGTTATAGAGCCAACTGTAGAACAGGCGATAGATTTCGGAATCGGCAGACCACAGGCCCAGCATGCCTTCGCCCATAATGACAGCGACGGTGCGAAACAACGCCGCGCAGACAATAAACGGCAACGCCGACATCATACTTTTGGACAGATAGTCCACCACGGCCATGACGTTTGATGAAACCGTCGTTGTAAACGAGGTGTTAGAAACTTGTGACATGGAACGCCTTTCCCAATGTGACATGCGGGCTGTCCCTTTGTCACATCGTGCGGTACTGACCGATTGCGCGGTACTTTTCGTAGCGGAGGTTTGTGAGGGTCGCGTCGTCGAGCTGCCCAAGCGTATCGAGGGCATCAAATGCCGAGGACATGACGGCACCGGCGATCTCCTCATGCGACAGGCCCCTATCGTCAACAATGCCGTCGATGATGCCGAGCGCCAACAGATCGGGGGCCGTGAGCTTAAGCGCCTCGGCGGCCTCATTCGCGCGCTCGGTATCCTTCCACAGGATCGACGCGCAGGCCTCGGGGCTCACGACCGAATAGGCCGAGCTCGAGAGCATCAGGATGCGGTCGGCCACGGACAGCGCCAGCGCGCCACCAGAGCCGCCCTCGCCTGTCACCACCGAGACAATCGGCGTCTT
>CABUUE010000169.1 GCA_902494685.1 uncultured Collinsella sp. | reverse complement strand
GGAAGCGAACGCCCGAGAACATCGAAAGGGCAATGGGGAACTGCTTGTTCGAGTACTTGTTGAACACGGCACCGGTGATGCAACCAAGGATGATGCCGCCAAACACGCCGGTATCGAGCACCTGAATGCCCATAACGGTGCTCTGGCCGGTTCCGGTAAGACCGAGCATGCCGTTCGCATCGGCAAGAGAGCCGGTGGCGTTGAGCACGATGTTGTTAGCCTGCAGGAACAGGAAGAACGACATCAGGGCGATCAGCGAAGCATGGCCCTTGTTCTTCTTTGCCATGGCGCCGGCGATGCCCACGCAGAACAGAATCGAGAGGTTGTTGATGATAAACATCAGCGACTGATAGACAACGGCGCCCACAAGCTGGAACGGACCGGAGCCCAGTACGGGGACCAAAGCGCAGATGGTCTTGTTGGTCAGAATGATGCCCACGATGAGCAGGATGCCGGCAACCGAGAGATACATCATCGGCTGGACGATCGACTTCGCGAACACCTCCAACGGCGCTTTGAAATTGAACTTCTTTTTTGCGGTCATAGCGGTACTCCCCTTCCTTTTCCGCAAATTAAGACAGATGTGCCCTGGACAAGACCGTGAGCCTTGCCTTATATCAATCGATGTGTGGGCACGTTATGCCTAGAGACCAGGTTCTCCAAGCAGGTTAACAATGTGATATGCGAGATAACTCTTCTCGGCATCGGTAACGACAACGTTATAGGTAGACGACAAGTGAGCGGCTATGGCATCCGCGCACGAGAATGCGCACGGATGCGCCGTTTCGTCGATTCGGAACAGCGCGTCGCCACTGATTTGCCCGGCCGTAGGATCGAGTGCTCGCTGTGCGAAAAACTGCAGGTGACGAACGAAGCGTTCGTAAGGCAGCGAGGTGTCATCGAGGGTCGTGGCATAGCGCTCGGAAACAATCGCGAGCACGTCGCGAACAAGCTGGACCGAGATGATTAGACGGTCGGAGCGTTGCGGCATGGTGGCGTTGACGATATGCAAGGTAATGAAACCCTGCTCTTCTTCGCTCATCTGGATGCCCATATACTCCTTGATAATCTGCAGCGCACGGCCCGCAAGCGCATACTCCTTGCGATAGAACTGCTGGATCTCGAGCAACAACGGATTCTCACAGGAGACACCCTTGCGCTCGCGCTCCAAAGCAAGGCTGATATGGTCTGCGAGAGCAATGAGAATCTTGTCGTTGATGTCGACATTGAGCTCTCGACGGAGCATCTGAACAATGTCCTCGGCAATCACGAGGTTGACGGTGGGAATGGACTCCAAAAGATGTGCCAAGCGGTCAATCGTACGCGAATCCTGAGAAGTTCCCTCCTGCAACGCGTAGGTCTTTTCGACCGACGCCTCGTCGATGGCATCGCCGGCATGGCGACCAAAGCAGAGGCCTCGACCGATGACGATGAGCTCAGAGCCATCGTCCGAAGTGACCATTGCGACGTTGTTGTTAAAAACTCGCTTGATAACCACGGTACCCACCACAAGAATTTACTCGGAAAGCCAGATAACAGGCTCTTTAACAGCAACAGGGCCGGAAGTATGCTCACGAAGAGTCGAGTTCTCCGAACGCTCGCACACGATAACGAAGACCGTGGGATCGAAACCGGCTGCGCGGACCGCGTCGAAATCGACCTCGACGAGGGGCTGGCCCGCGTCGACATGGTCACCCTGGGCAACAAGCGCATGGAAGCCCTTGCCCTCAAGCTTAACAGTGTCGATTCCGATGTGCAGCATCACCTGAGCAGAGCTGTCGTCGGACATGATGCCCAGCGCGTGCTCAGTCGGAAACAGCGCCGCAACGGTACCGGAAACAGGAGCGCACACCGTTCCCTCTTGGGGAACCACGGCAACGCCATCGCCCACTGCACGACTGCTAAAAGCGGGGTCATTGGTATTTTCTAGATTAACAAGCTCGCCGGAAACAGGGGCGAGAATCTCGAACTCGGAAGTCGCAGTCGCCTGCTTGTCCGAGCCACCCATAAGGCGAGAAAAGAAACCCATGGTGGCATGTCCCTTCATAAATATAGCCCAACCAAAATCATGTGAATGCGTCCACGGAGACACACCCGTTCAAAGACTTTGGTTAGGCCCACGTCCGAGGGACTCGGTAACCTTCCGCATTTCTTTTTACGGGAGGTATTGTAGACAAGCCCAAAGCCGGAACAATCATTATGACCGATGAACGGTATTTTTTCTTCGATAAACGGTATTTAGGCGGCACTTAGGGACGTTCCTTTCCCGCCGGCACCCAGGGGCACTCCTCACTCTGGCGCGTTGGGGACAGGTTTGTTTGCACCAGGTTGGTGCAGATTAACCTGTCCCCAATGCACCAATTTCGTATGCGCTAGATGAAGAGCTCGCATTCCTTCCGCACGACGCAAACCTTGCTCAGCATCTGGGAAACAGTGGATAGCTTGTTGGGATCAAGCTTGCGAGCGCCTCGCGGACATACGGCGATGCAGCGCATGCAGGAGATGCACGCCTCGCCAGCTGTTCGCTTGGGGTCGCCCTTTTCGACAGCACAAACGGGGCACGCCGCGGCGCATGCACCGCAGGAGACGCAATCCTCTGTTGCCTCGGGTGCCATACGGTGACTTCCAGCTTGTTTATAAGGACGATTGCCGGGAATAGAGGGCTCGGACGCATCCTCAGCCAACAGCTTTTGCTGAATTTGCTGCGCAAACTCTGCGAGCTGCGCCGCATCCTGCGCATCCGGTCGCCCAGCAGCAAACTGACGAGCAACGGAATGCTCAGCAATAGCAGAAACCGCTGCAACCACCCTAAATCCGGCGCGCTTCGCAACGTCCTCCAGCTCTACGAGCGTGTCCTCAAACGCGCGGTTTCCGTATACACAAACCAAAACAGTCCGAGCCCCGTTGCCGCGCACCATGCCCAACCGGTCAGCCACCACAGCCGGGATTCTACCGGCATACGCCGGCACAGAGATTACGGCCACGTCGTCCTCAGTCATCGAGACAGCGCTGAAATCTAGCCCGCTATCGGTCAGATCGACGGTAACGGTCTTTTTGTCCAGCGCCCCGGCCACAAGGCCAGACACCTTCCGCGTTCCACCCGTCGGACTAAACACAATTTCGAATACGCTCATCGAGGCACCCTCCCCCTACGCCAGGCAACGCGTCAAGCCGTTTTCACATTCAGACAGAGTATACGGCGCATGGGATCCCCGTTTTGGTGCACCAAGCACCCCAATGCACCCACCCTACGCTGTCTGCCTCTTCGTTTTGTATAAATTACGGTACAGATTGTATATATTTACGGGATACCGCCGTGTTCTCCTGAGGTACCCCATCCTAGCCCGTGCAAAAAACGGAGTATTCTGCAACGTGACCGCGCCAGCACCGCCGCGGGCGGGCAAAACTGTAGGGCGCTGCGTCATTTAGGGTTCCGACATAGCGAGAATGACGTACCTTTGCTTCGAAAAACGGCGAAATCTAACTCAAAACGCTCATAGGGGGTATCTGAAGGCCACCGTTGGCAATACCGAATCGTATGCAGCCAGCTAGAGCTGCTGAATACTCCAAAAAAATGCACGGCGCACCCCATAGGACCCATTGCTGCATGGCGGAAATAGGTCCTCGGCATCCCCCAGATGCATTCCCGAGAAAATCACGTTTGAATTAACGATGGACACGGCAAACAAAAGGGCCCGAGCGTTGTTTGCTCGGGCCCTCACTGTGCCTCAATCTAATGCGCGATGCGCATCTTACTTGCGCTTG
>CABUUE010000168.1 GCA_902494685.1 uncultured Collinsella sp. | reverse complement strand
GCTCCGTACACGCCGATCCGCAGGAGGCGGGCATCAGCTTAATCGAGCGTTATCCCTGGAGCAGCTTTGCCGAGCATTTGCGCGCTTACGACGGTGACGCGGCTGATGTCGCGAGGGGATTATCTGATCCTTCTTGCGTGCTTGAGCTTTTTGGTTCCGCCAAGGCCTTTATTGCCTATTCGCTTTCGACGCCCGACGGCAGCGAGCCGGCGCTGTGCGATATGAAAGATACAGAGTGGGAACGCCACGCCTTTGCCGACAAGTTGGCGAAGAGCCTCGGGGTTCCGCTCAATGGGGTTAAAACTGAACCGCCGGCGCAGCGCGATACCGTTATTGTTGGATTGAACAATGCCGGCTTTACGGTGCGCCAGATTGAGCGGTATACCGGGATTGGCAAAAGTACCGTCTCTCGTATCGTGCGCGCTTATGCGCGGGTGAAAGCACGGGCTGAGCTCTCGGAATAGAAAATGGCCGAACCACTCTTGTCAAGCGATTCGGCCAACAACAATCTTAAGATTTGGGACAAGTACTACTGATTATTTTGCCCCTCGAGCATGCCGTCGAGGGTGCGCCAGGCGAGCTCGGCGCATTTGACGCGGGCGGGCATGTGCGAGATGTCCTGGAGCTGGGCGGCTTCGTCCAGGTCTTCCAGGTCCTCCTCGGAGAGCTTCTCGCCGCGGATCATAGCGAGGAAGAGTCCCGCCAAGCGACGTGCCTCCTCGACGGTCTCGCCGGTGATGAGGTCGGCCATGATGTCGGCGCTGGCCTGGCTTATGGCGCAGCCGTGCCCGGTAAACGAGGCTTCCTCGATTACATCGTTCTCGACACGCAGCTGCAAGGTGAGCTCGTCGCCACAGCTGGGGTTGATGCCGTCGTGCTCGTGCGTGGGGGCATCCATCTCGTACTTATAGTCGGGGTGCGAGTTGTGCTCCATAAACGTGGTGGAGGTGTATAGATTACCCATTGAACGTGCTCCAAACGTGATGCAGACCGGCGATGAACTTGTCGATGTCGGCCTTGTCGTTGTAGAAGGCCACGCTGGCGCGGCAGCAGGCAAGGTTCTCGACGCCCAGCCAGGTGAGCAGCGGCTGCGCGCAGTGGTGGCCGGCGCGGATGCAGACGCCGTCCATGTCCATGATGCTCGCGACGTCGTGCGGATGGATGCCCTTGACGTTAAAGCTCACAACGCCGTGGTGGTTGTCCCAATAGATGGAGCCGATGATCTGGACAAAGTCGAGCTGCATGAGTTCGCCCATCAGATAGTGGACGAGTGCCTGCTCGCGGGCCTGGATGTTCTCGTAGCCCACCGTGTTGACCAGGTAATCAAGGGCGGCGCCCGTGGCGAAGATGCCGGCGGCGTCCTGCGTGCCGGCTTCGAATTTCTCGGGGACGGGCGCCCAGACGGCGTCCTGCTCGGTGACCGAATCGATCATCTCGCCGCCGGTGAGCATGGGCGGCATGGCGTTGAGCAGGTCCATCTTGCCCCACAGCACGCCGATGCCCATGGGGCCCATGGCCTTGTGCGCGCTAAAGGCAAAGAAGTCGGCGCCCAGGTCGGCCACATCGACCGGCATGTGCGGCAGCGACTGCGCGCCGTCGACGACCAGATAGCCGCCGTACTTGTGGACGAGCTTGCCGAGGTTCTTGACCGGGTTCTCGACGCCCAGCACGTTGGAGACCTGTCCCACGGCCAGAATCTTGGTCTTGGGACCAACCTTGGCAAGAACCTCCTCGGTGGTGAGCTGGCCGGTCTTGGTGGGGTAGAGGTAGACGAGCTTGGCGCCGGTCTCGCGGCAGACCTGCTGCCACGGAATCAGGTTGGAGTGGTGCTCCATGATGGTGATGACGACCTCGTCACCGGGCTCGAGCACCGTGGGTGCAAAGCTCTTGGCGATCAGGTTGAGCGACTCGCTCGTGTTGCGGGTGAAGACGACCTCGTTGGCCTGGGAAGCGCCGATGAGGTCGGCGATCTGCTGGCGCACCTTCGCGATGGCCTCGGTGGCCTCGACGGACAGCGAGTACAGGCCACGCAGGGGGTTGGCGTTCATGCGCTGGTAGAAGTCGCGCTCGGCGTCGAGCACGCAGGCGGGGCGCTGCGCGGTGGCGGCGCTATCGAGGAAGGCGATCTCGGGGTGCTGCTGGAACAGTGGGAACTGCGCCTTGTAGGGGTTGGTCTCGATGTCGACGGTAGGCCAGCCGCGCGAGGCCTCGTCACTGGCGTCGAGCTCCATAGGCTCCGGTGCGGTACAGGTATCGCATTTAACGTGCTCGGTGTCGATCATGCGAGCTCCTCTTCAAAGTTGTTGATCAGGTTGTTGCCCAAGCGGACGACGGCTGCGCGGGTGCGCTCGTCGGTGGCGGAAAGCGCGGCGTCCTCCAGCTTGGCGCGGATGAACAGGTCCTCGGCGGCGTTTTGGTCAAGGCCGCGGCAGGCGAGATAGAACAGTTGCTCGTCGCGGACGTGGCCGATCGTGGCGCCGTGGTTGCCGGCGACGTCGTCCTCGTCGCAGAGAATGACGGGAACGGTCTTGTTGTCGACGCCCTTGTTGGCCAAAAGCACCGTCTCGCGCTCGGTGCCGGTTGCACCCTTGCAGCCGTGCACGAGGTCGATGGTGCCGCGGTAGACCTTCTTGGACGTGCCGGTCAGTACGCCGTTGGCGTCGATCTCGCACTCGGTCTTGCGACCGCGGTGGCGCAGCTCGTAGTTAAAGTCGCGCACCTGCTTGCGGGCGCCCAGGTAGTCAGTATCGATGGTGACCTTGGCGGTATCGCCCAGCAGGTCGCCGGCAAGTCCGGTGACGCTGGCGCCGGCACCCAGGACGGTGTGCTGCACGTTGACGCGCGCGCCCTCGTCCAGGAACAGGCCGGTGTCGTCGAGCGCGATCCAGCTATCGTCGAGCGTCTGCGTGCAGGTCACGTTGACGGTGGCGTACTCGTGGGCGCACACGCGTAGCACGGAGCCCACGACACCCTCGCCGGTAACGGGGGAGTCAAGGGCGATCTGCAGATCGAGCGTCGACTGGGGATGGGCGACGACATCGATGGCGGCGATGGTCACGGCGGCGTCGACGCCACTCACGCGCGCGGTAACCGTGGCGTGCTTGTATGCGGGTACATCGATGACGACGCGCTTGGTGGCGTGGTCGGCCAGGTAGGTGTAGGCAGCCTCGCCCATGCCAGTCTCGAAGGCCTCGGCAGGAGAGAGCTCCTCCTCGAGCTTGATGGCGCCGGCCTGGTAGACGGAGGTGGCGGGCACGTCGAGCTCGGTCTCGGGCGTGATGCGGGCGCGGTCGGCAGCATCGCCGGGGGCGGAGGCGCGGCGCTCGGGGAAGCGCTCGGCGATGGCGTCCATGGCGGCTTCGAACGCGTCTGCCATGCCAGTAAACTGCTCGTCCAAGCCCTCGACCTCAACGGCCTCGGTGGGAGCGGCGGCAAGCTCGTCAGAGAGCTCGAGCTTGGTCTGGTTCATCTTGAGCCAACTCCAAGTGGCCGCCGGCATCGCGTTGACCTGCTCAAGGGTGGTAGCAGCGGTGTTCGTGGTCTGTTTCATTATCCGATCGCTCCTTCCATCTCGAGCTTGATCAGGTTGTTCATCTCGACGGCGTACTCCAGCGGCAGCTCCTTGGAGACCGGGTTGGCAAAGCCGTTGACGATCATGGTACGGGCCTCTTCCTCCGAGATACCGCGGCTCATCAGGTAGAACACCTTATCGTCGCCGATGCGGCCGATGGTGGCCTCGTGGCCGATGTCAACGTTCTTGGCGCGGATGTCCATGGCGGGG
>CABUUE010000167.1 GCA_902494685.1 uncultured Collinsella sp. | reverse complement strand
GCCCCAAAAGGGGCGGCACGCTAACTTCTTATCAGTTTTTCAGTAGCAAGCACGCGACGACCCGAAGCCGGAGCACAGGGTAGGGAAACACCTTTACCTCGCGCGACCTGCGCAGCCGTGAGCGAGAGGGAAAGGTGTTTCCCCGCCCCGTGCTCCGCAGTCGGTGGAGGCAGCTTTAGATGCCCGCGAGACCTCGGGTGGCGGTGGCGCACATAAACGCCAAGGCTAGAATCACGAGCGAGCCCGCGATGTCTGCCAGCACGCCCATTGCACGGCGTTCAAACAACCAGCTCTCAAAGTGCGGGGCGACGTTGCGCCAAACACGCCACAGCAAGATGCCCATACCGATGACGCCCGGGATATTGAGCAGTAGGATCTCGGAGCACAAAAGACCGATCAGGTTACCGGCGGCAAAGCCCGCATCACCCTCGCAGTATTTGCGGTAGACCATATACAGCATGTACGCCACAAACGGCTGCAAGCACGCAGAAATAAACGAGACCACCATCGAGGGGTCCTGCGAAAAGACCTCGGTGAGTTTATCGACACTCGTGGCGTCCTTCGAAGCCAAGAATAAACCGATAACCACAAGGGGCACCACGCCCAAAATTACCTCGACCAGAGTAAACAACTTGGCAGTCAAATCCTCACTAGCCGAATTCAAATGAGGCGCCCACTCAGGATGAGCATGCGCGCCGACTTTCTTGTCCTTCTCGGCACGATCGGCCTTTTTACCCTCGGCAACCCGACGATCAGGATCCTTGCGAGTTCCCGCCGCAGCAACCCGAGCCCGAGACTTCTTACCCATACAAAAACACCCCATCAGGTAGTAGATAAACTAAAAGTCGCTACCCAGTGTACCCCACCCATGAACGGCGCCGTCCCAACCAGTCCCCACATAAAAACGTGCCGCCCCATAAGGGGCGGCACACAAACTTTAATATCAGCTTTTCAGTAACGAGCAAGCGACGACCCAACGCCGGGGCGCAGGGCGGGGAAATACCTTTGCCTCGCGCGACCCTGCGGAGCCGTGAGCGAGAGGGAAAGGTATTTCCCCGCCCTGCGCCCCGCAGTCCACGTTCGTATCGGCGCTAGTAGTTCACCACCTGCTCCTCAAAGTACGCCTTCGGGTGGTTACACACCGGGCACACCTCAGGCGCCTCGGCACCAACGTGCAGGTGCCCGCAGTTCAGGCACTTCCATACCTTCACGCCCTCACGCTCAAACACCTCGCCCGACTCGATGCGCTCGACGAGTTTGTTGTAGCGCTCCTCGTGGGCCTTCTCGACGGCGGCGACGCCACGGAACTTCTCAGCGATCTCGGCAAAACCCTCCTCCTCGGCGGTCTTGGCGAACTCGTCGTACATCGTGGTCCACTCGTAGTTCTCGCCCGCAGCGGCATCACGCAGATTGTCCAGGGTATCGGGGACGGCGCCGTCGTGCAGATACTTAAACCACAGCTTGGCGTGCTCGGACTCGTTGCCCGCCGTCTCGGCAAAAATATTCGAGATCTGAACGTAGCCGTCCTTTTTGGCCTTGGATGCATAGTAGCGATACTTGGTGTGTGCCTGGGACTCACCGGCAAAAGCGGTCTCGAGGTTCTTCTTGGTTTGGGAATTCTCAAAATCCATAGGTGTACTTCCCTTCAACGCATGCCGCCCGTAGGCTTCGAGCGACCTTGTCTTTAGGATGCCCTTAAGCCGCGAATTTAAACCTTATAATCCCGTTCTTCAGATTTGAGCGGGCTACACACTCAACCAACGATCGTCCTCGGCTCGGCAAAAGCCCTCGCGCTCCAGGTCAGCTAGAATGCCCGCGATCAAGTCGCACTCGACCGGCCCGCGACCGGCTGCCGCTTCCATCTCGTTAACGCCCACCACGGCATCAGCAAGCGTAATCCCCGCCGGCTGCCCATCGCGCGCTGCCAGCAACATACGCACGATATGCGCGCGCTTTTGGCGACGCGAGCCCTCAAACTTGGACTGACGGCTATAGCCCGCCGACCGCCTGGACGGATTGGGCAACGTCTTTTTTAGATATGCGCCGTAATCTAGCAACGCGTAATACCACGCGCGCGGCGTGTCGGCATCATCGAGCGGCACGGCAAAGGGAGCGATCTCGTCCGCCGACGCACCGGGGGCCGCCGGACAGGCCGCCTGAATCAGCGGCACCAGCTCGCGATCGGGAACAGCCGGTACATCGGGAAAGAAGTGATGCAGAAAGACCGTGCGCACATTGGTCTCCAGATACACGCCCGGAAGATCAAACGCAAACGACCGGATACCCTGCGCCGTTGCCGGGCCAATACTAGGCAGAGCGACCAAGTCACGCGTCTCGTGTGGAAACTCCCCGTCCCAGTCTTCCACAACGCGCTGAGCGGCCTTGTGGAGCGCCAGAGCGCGTCGGTTGTAGCCCATCCCCTGCCAAGCGTCCAAAACATCGGAAGGCGCGGCCTGGGCAAGCGCCTGCACGGTCGGAAAACGATCGAGCCACACCGGCATGCGCGCCTCCACACGCGGCACCTGCGTTTGCTGCAGCATGACCTCAGAAAGCCAAATGATGTACGGATCGCGTGTGCGGCGCCACGGAAGGTCGCGATAACGCAGGACCCCTTCCGAACGAATCATCGAACGAAAGGGGTCCTGAATCATGGCTATGCTCCTTATGCGGCGCTATTCCTCCCGGTAAGCGCACGCGCAGGTGGCGTACTCGGGAAACGCTTCGCGGTCGGCGAACTTGGGATCGACGGCCGGGAACTGGCGGTGAGCGACGATGTCGCCGAGCGAAACGGAATCGAGGTAGTCGCGCATCAACGCCTGAGCTCCGGCCCACAGGGGATGATAGCAGCACGTGCCCATGCGTGCACAGTCACCATCGGGTGCGGTGCAATCATTCATAACCATAGGGCCCTGAACGGCCTCGACGACCTGACGAATGGTGACGTCGTCCGGACTGACTTTAAGACGCATGCCGCCATGGACGCCACGCAGGCTCTCCACGATGCCAGCCTGAACCAAGCCATGCTGGATCGAACGCGCGAACGAATAGGGCACGTTGACCTCTTCGGCGGCAGTGCGAACAGAAAGCAAACACTCCGGATCCTCAGCAAGCATCGCCAGCATTCGAAGGGCGTAATCAGTCTTCCTCGATATGTCCATTTTTCCCCTTTCAAGGAATACGAACAGCTCGAACGAGCTCCGGGGCCGAGCTTGTGTCGAGACGCTAAATGACCGCCAGGACATCCAAATGGTAAATCGGATATCCACTGAGTGCCGCGCTTGGAGCGAAATGCATCAGATGCGGCGCACAGTGCAATTTAGTATAACCTAACCCCCTGTCTCGTAGAACAGGTGTTGCGCAACAAAGCTGTTGTTCAGACAGATATACTTATTAGATTTTACTTGCGTTCCCGAAGGCGCGGGGATTCTGGGCGAAGATGCACCAGGGCGATCGTTCTATCGAAACAAAGTGCATCAAACGCAAAAAGCCACGTCCGAAGACGTGGCTTTAATTGCGTTGGCGGGAAGTACGGGGCTCGAACCCGCGACCTCCGACGTGACAGGCCGGCGCTCTAACCAAACTGAGCTAACTCCCCAGGCAGTCGTTCGCGTTTGTTTCCGCTCGCGTGCGCTGCGGGGATTAGTATACACAGAAGTCTGTCCGGCGCGCAACAACTTTTTTGAAAAATTTTTCGGTCCCTCCGGAAGGGTCTCCGGGGCTGGGACGCGGGTTAAGTTTGCTGCTCTACAGTCCTGCGCAAGACGGAAAGCACATTAAGTGCTTTCCTTTGCGTG
>CABUUE010000166.1 GCA_902494685.1 uncultured Collinsella sp. | reverse complement strand
TGTCACACGTAGGGCAGCGCAAGGCGCCGGTGTTGTAGCTAAAGGCGCCCGCCTTGTAGCCGGCTGCCTTGGCCTCGGGCGTACGGGCGAAGGCGCGGCGCAGCTCATCATGGATGTCGGCATAGGTTGCGACCGTCGAGCGCACGTTGGCGCCGATGGGCGTAGCGTCAATCAGGTTTGCGCGGGCAATACCCTCGGCATCGACCCAACGCACGTGCCCCGGCAGGCGCTCGCCAGCTGCCTGCGCCTTGAGTGCCGGGATGAGCGTCTCGAGCACCAGTGTCGTCTTGCCCGAACCCGAAACGCCCGTTACCGCGACAAGGCGGCCGCGCGGGATATCGACTTCGAGCGGTTTGACGGTATGGATGGCCTCGGTTGCCATGCGGATATGGCCCTGATCGAACATGTCGTCGTCAGTCACCTGCGGACGCAAGCGCTTGGGCTCTGCGCGCAAAAACGGAGCGATGCGGCTGCCCCGCGATTGCTCGACCTCGTCTACCGTGCCCGCAGCAATCACATTGCCGCCGCCTGCTCCAGCAACGGGACCCATCTCAACCAGATAGTCGGCTTCCGCCAGTACGCGCGTATCGTGGTCGACAACAACCACGGTGTTGCCGTCATCCACCAGATCGCGCATCACGCCCACCAGGCCGTCGACATTGGCAGGATGCAAGCCAATCGAAGGCTCGTCCAGCACATAAAGCACGCCTGTCGATCGATTGCGCACCACGCGAGCAAGCTGCACGCGCTGGCGCTCACCCGTGGAGAGCGTGGCACCGGCGCGGTCGAGCGAGAGGTAATCGAGGCCCAGATCGACCAGACGACGGGCCGCGCCCAAAAACGAATCGCAGATATCCGTCGCCATGGGCTGCATCTCGGGCGGCAAGGATGCGGGCACCCCGCGCACCCACTCAATCGCCTCGCCCAGCGTCATGGCCGCGGCCTGCGCCAGATTGATACCACGCACCTGGGGCTGGCGCGCAGCCTCGGAGAGACGCGTGCCGCCGCAATCGCGGCATGCTCCCTCGCGCAAAAAGCGCGCGACGCGTTTTAAGCCCTTATCGTCCTTGACCTTGGCGAGCGCATTCTCGACGGTATAGACGGCGTTGTAATAGGTGAAATCGAGCGGCGTGGCGCCCTCGCCGTTTTTGGGAACGTAGAGAATGTGCTTCTTAACCGCCGGACCATGAAACACGATGTCGCGCTCTTGAGGCGTGAGCTGGTTAAACGGCACGTCGGTGCGTACGCCCATCTCGCCTGCCACCTGCTTCATCAGATCCCACATGAGCGTGCCCCAGGGAAGCACCGCGCCTTCGTTGATAGTCTTTGACTCGTCGGGCACCAAGCTCGCCTCGTCCACCTCGCGCATGACACCAGTGCCGCCGCAGGTAGAGCACGCGCCGCCGCTGTTAAAGGCAAGGTCCTCGGCACCCGGCGCGTAGAACTCGCGACCGCATGCGGGGCACGTGAGCGACAGGCCCGCAGCCACGTTAAGGCTCGGCTCCACACGCGCCCCGCAATGCGGGCACACGTGATGGGCGCAGCGGCTAAAGAGCAGACGCAGGCTATTGTTGAGCTCGGTCATGGTGCCAAAAGTGGAACGCACGCCCGGCACGCTCGGACGCTGGTGTAGCGCGAGCGCCGCCGGCACGTGCAGTACCTCGTCCACCTGGGCGTGTTCGGCCTGTGTTAGGCGACGGCGAGTATAGGTGCTGAGTGCTTCCAAGTAGCGACGCGAGCCCTCGGCATAAAGAACCCCCAGCGCCAGCGAACTCTTGCCCGAACCCGACACGCCGGCAATGCCCACAAGCTTTCCCAGCGGAATATCGATATCGATGTCTTTAAGGTTATGAACGCGCGCGCCACGCACCTCGATAGCCTGCGGGCTCATCTTCTGTTCCGTCACCTTTATCACCCTACTCATGCCATAAAACTCGATCGCGAATGTACGCGCCCAGCATGGGCACGGTAAACCGGACGAGACCGTATCCGGCAGCCTCGATGACGCGCTCGCGAATCAGGCTTGCGCGATATTTACTCGCCCAGCTCTGGGTACGATCGCAGCGCTCAATGATATCCGCCATGCGCGTCGGCTTGCCCTCGTCAACCACCATGGCCTCGATAAAAAGGCGCTGTGGACTGCGCAGCCCGTAATACAGGGGCGCGTCAACCGCTTCATAGAACTCGGAGACGGCATCCGCATGGCCATCCTCGACATCGCGCCTTTCGATGACCTGCGAGCCACGCCGGACAGCAGACCGCCACATGTAATATCCCACCAGCTGAACCATGTAGGGATGCCCCATGCTCT
Organism: uncultured Collinsella sp.; assembly: GCA_902494685.1. Taxonomy (GTDB): domain Bacteria; phylum Actinomycetota; class Coriobacteriia; order Coriobacteriales; family Coriobacteriaceae; genus Collinsella. The sequence continues at coordinate 1,484 of CABUUE010000166.1, read as the reverse complement.
TGCGCGCCGCAAGGTCCGCCGTCTCCGCGTCAACGTAAAGGCCGGCGTCTTTGACCGTCTGGATATACGAATCGCGTACCTTGGGCAAAGAGATCGCCCCCAACGTACGCTGCTGGGCACGCCGCAAAAACGTCACGCTCGGCTCTTCGAGCAGATCGTCAACCATACTGGGTAAGCCGGCGAACACCAGCGCAAGGCCGCGCTGTTCGCTATCGGACAGGCCTGTGGCATCCTGATCTCCCAGCACCTGCTGATAGAGAACGGCAAGAGCCGCCAGCTCCTCGATAGACGCCGATTGTGCCTCATCGATCGCAAACAGTATGCCCTTGCCTGGACCGAGCTTCTTGAGGCGCTCGTTGACCAGCCCTTGCAACGTTTCGCCCTTTGCCCGCGCCGCCTCGACCGACATCCGGTCAAACGACGGACCGAACTCCATTGACGTCACAACGGGTTTATTCGAGCGAAGCGCATCGGCTAGGCGGCCGCACAGCCCAAGCGAAGCGGAATCGGAGACAACCGCCCATCCGCGCTCGCTAGCTAAACGCTGCAGTTCCCGCAAGAGAACCGTTTTGCCACAGCCGCGGTTTCCCGTAATGAGCATGAGCCTGCCCGGCGCCCCGGCGCCGTTATCGAGCCCTTCCTCGAAATCTTCGATGACCGACTCACGACCGATGAGTATCGGAGGCCGCTTGCCTGCCGTTGGCTTAAAGGGATTCGGGTTCATGTCGGCCTCCTCGGATTGGCAAACCCTGGTAATAGTTATACCAACTTGTACCGAGTTATACCAACTGAATCTGACAAAGGGGCTGCCCCTCTGTCACATGTGGCCGAAAAACTCGGCGTCTGCTGCTCGCCAGGGGCGGAAGGTGGCGGGATCGATCTTTACGTGCGCCGCGGCGGGTACGTCGTACCATTTGACCGTGTAACCAGCGCCGTGAGAGCAAAAGACCGAGTCGGGCGTGTTGGGCAGATCGGCCTCGGGCTCATAGGCGGCCGTCTCGATTACGCGCTCGGCATCATGGCAAGCCGCATAGCCGGCGAACTCCAGGTACAGATGCCCGCGACCGCTCGTGTAGGCAGCTACCTCCAGGGCATAGTCCTGCACCTCGGATGCCGGCACGCGACCCACAAGCTTCGCCCGGTCCCCCGTCATCGTCGGTGGCTCGTACTCGGCACCCATGCGCGTGGCATCCGAGAGCGCCCGGCCCACGCACTCCCCCGGCACCTCGAGCTCAAAGTGGTACCACGGCTCCAACAGCACCGCCGCGCCAGCCTCACGCGCCTGCATGAGCCCCTGGCGAATCGCGCGGTACGTGGCCTGGCGAAAATCGCCGCCCTCGGTGTGTTTGGCATGCGCACGGCCGCCCGTGAGCGTAATGCGCACATCGGTGATGGGCGAGCCGGTCAGCACGCCCAGGTGATCGCGCTCCATGGCGTTGGTGAGTGCCAGACGCTGCCAGTTAAGATCGAGCTCATCGGTCGAG
>CABUUE010000165.1 GCA_902494685.1 uncultured Collinsella sp. | reverse complement strand
GCGGGCGCCGTTGTCGTGTAGGTGGCTATGTCGTGGGGGCTGCCGTTGAGCGTCCGGGTCTGTGCTCTACAGCGAGTCGATAAAGCGCTGCTGGGCGGCGCGGCCGGCTTCGTCCCACTTAAAGACGCCGGCGTTGTCGAGCACGTGGCCAAACACCACGCCGACCTCCTCGTGCAGGATATCGATGGCGTTGTCTGCCGTAAGCTCGTCGGCGCGGCGGGCAAAAACGTCTTCGGCCCATGCGGCGTGGCTGCGGCATAGATCATCGCCCTCGAGCGCGCTAGCAAGGTCGTAGCTGGCATCGACCTTGGCCGCCAGCAGGTGCTCGCGGACAGCGCCGAGCTCGGGAACCAGGCGCGGCGGAAGAATGGCCAGGCCCATGACCTCGATCAGGCCGATGTTCTCCTTCTTGATGTGGTGGTACTCAGCATGCGGGTGGAATACGCCCAGCGGATGCTCGTCGGTCGTGATGTTGCAGCGAAGCGCCAGGTAGGCCTCGTAGATTTCGCCGCCGGCATTGCCGCGGGAGTCGACGCGGCGGATGACGGGCGTCACGGTGTTGTGCGCCACGCCGTCGGCTGTGTGCGCGATGACGCCCACCGACTCATCGGTCCACTCGCGCCAGGCGAGGATAATCTTCTCGGCGGCGTCGAGCAGCTGGGCGCGGTCGTGCGAGCGCAGCCGCAGCACCGAAAGCGGCCACTGCAACACGGTACCGCTGACCTGGTCAAAGCCGGGCACGCTAAACTGCGTGACCTCGGCGGCGTGCATCATGGGGAACTCGTGCGCGCCGCCCTGGAAGTGGTCGTGCGACAGAATCGAGCCGCCCACGATGGGCAGGTCGGCGTTGGAGCCAATAAAGTAGTGCGGGAACAGGTCGACAAAGTCGAGCAGGCAGGTCAGCCCCTTGCGGTCGACGTGCATCGGACGATGCTCGGAGCTCATGGCAATGCAGTGCTCGTTAAAGTACGCGTACGGGCTGTATTGGAAGCCCCAGCGCTCGCCGTCGAGCTTAATGGGGATAACGCGCAGATTCTGGCGGGCGGGATGGGCGCCGCCGTCGGCTGCAGCGGAGCGTCCAGGGTAGCCCTCGTTTTCGATGCAGAGCTGGCAGGCGGGATACTTCTCGCCCGTGTTTTTGGTGGCACCGGCCGCGGCAATATCGCGCGGGTCCTTTTCGGGCTTTGACAGGTTGATGGTGATCTCCAGGTCACCCCAGTTGGTGGAAGTGCTCCATTTGATGTTGCGCGCGATGGCGGCGCGGCGCACGTAACCGGCGTCACAGCACAGGCCGTAGAACCAGTCGGTCGCGGCGCGGGGCTCGTTGACGCCCATGCGGCCGTTGAATTCCTCGTTTACAACCGAAGGCCTCGGCATGAGCGCGCCCATGATGCGCATGGCGATGCGGTCGCGGCCCGATGCCGTGTCCTCGGCGGCGCCGTTGGCAATGGCGGCCTCGGCAAGCGCGGCGAGCGTGCCCTCCAGGTCAAAGTTGGGCAGGGTATCGGGGTGCAAGAGCGAGAGTTTCTCGACCTGGAGCGCCCAGGCCATGTCGAGCGCCGGGCCCGTAGCACCGATGCACTCGAGAATGGTGTTATACGCCCAGATGCGATCGTCCTGGCCGATCATCGATCGGTGGATGGCGTACTCGATCAGGTTCTGCGCGGCTTCGCGCACGTCAGTCATTACAGCCATGCCGCGTAAGCCCCCTTGTCAGAAATTGCGTAGTGGCGGGCAGAGCCCTCGCCCAGCCAGCCGTTCATCTTGGCGATGAAGGTGTCGACCAGGTCGAGCGGCACGAAGGCCTGGATGGTGCCACCAAAGCCGCCACCGTGGATACGAACGGCGCCGCGGCCGTCGAGCACGTGCTCGGCCAGCGCCAGGGCATACATCGAAGGCTGCTCGGAGCCCAGCTTGGCAACGACATTCTGCAGGTACATGGCAGAGCTGGCGCCGGACTCGCGCGTCAGGACCAGGAACTGGTCAATGTCGCCGGCGTTCAGAGCTGCCCAGCGCTTGTCGACCAGGCCGTTCTCGTACCAGTAGTGAACGGCGCGCAGGCAGGCGCGGTCGCCCAGCTTGGCGCGCAGCTCGGGGAGCTTGGCGTCAAAGTCGGCAACGTCGACCTCGCACAGGCGTGCCTTGCCAAACTCGGCGGCGACGTCCTGCATCTCGCGCGGAACGGCGGCGTAGTCGTCGGTAGCTGCCACATGGTCGGCGCCAACTTTAACGAGCACGAGCGCATAGCCGTGATCCTCAAAGTTGAGCTCGAGCTTCTGGGTTTTAGGCTGAGCCTGGTCCTCAAAGTCCATGTAGGCGAGGCCGCCCAGGCACACGGCGGCCTGGTCCATCAGACCGCAGGGCTTGCCGTAATAGTTGTTCTCGGTGCGCTGGCTCATCTGAGCGAGCGTGACGGGCTCAATGGCGGGCGCGCCCCAGAGCGTCTCCATGGCGCGGCCGTACGCGGCCTCGACGGCGGCAGAGCTGGAAAGGCCACCGCCCGAGGGGACGGAGCAGGTGAAGGCGAAGTCGAAGCCCTGGGGCTCAACGCCAAGGGCTGCAATCTCGTGGGCCATGCCGCGGACGAGGCTCGCGGACGTGCCCTTCTCGGACTCCTGAACATCCAGCGTGTCGAGCGTGATCTCAAACGTAGGATAGCCCTCGTCGGCGACGCGAATCTTGTTGGAGTCGGTTGCCACGGCGATGCCGTCGACGGCGACATCGAGCGAGCCGGCGATAACGTGGCCACCCTCGTGGTCGGTGTGGTTGCCGCTGATTTCGGAACGGCCGGGCGCGTGCACGTAGAGCACCTGGCGGTCGCCGATGGGGCCAAACTCCTCCTCAAACAGCTTGGTGAGCGTGGCGAATGTCTTTTCGTCGGGGGTGGTCATGGGAGTCCTTTCCTTGGCGCGCACGGGTGAGTTTTGCGTCGTTATGAGTACGTTAACAACTTGAAGCGGCATGAACCAAGTGTTTGCGATACCGCACGTTACGGGCTATGTTAACGTACTCATAACACATCGCTTGTCACTTTTTGAGAATCTGGTAATCGGTAGAAATACAGCCGTGAACGGTACTGCCGTATGGACTTATAAAGCAGAAGAGATGCAGATAGAAAAAGTAGAGTACGTTAACATGCGTCCGACGATAGCGGGCCTCGGCGCGGGGTGTATTTCTGCCCGGGCCGGCATTCACGCTATTCAGATCTCGCAAGGGTGAAGGTGATCCTGTGGCAAGGCGTCCGTCCAACGATACAGGTGCGCGTCCGGTCTCCATGGCCGACGTCGCCCGCGCTGCTGGCGTTTCGCAGCAGACGGTTTCGCGCGTTGCCAACGGCTTGCCTAACGTCAACGAACAGACGCGCCAGCGCGTGCAGGCCGCTATGCAAGAGCTCGGCTTTCGTCCGAGTTATGCCGGTCGCTCGCTGCGCGACGGCCGCTACCATTCGGTCGGTCTGTGCGTCAACGATGTCACCAAGTTTGGCAACCTCTCAATGATCGACGGCATCGCCAGCGCTGCTCGCGAGCATAATTGCGCCATCACACTGGTCGAGATGTCCAAGACCGAGGAATTCTCTCTTGCCGAGGCAACACGTCGTATGGCCGCGCTGCCCGTGGACGGCATCATTATCGGCATGAGCCGTATGGCTCCCGATTTTGAGACGTTCGATCCGTTGCCGGGTATTGGCACGGTCATCGTTACCATGTATGCGCACCCGCGGGTGACTACGGTTGACTCCGATCATTACGGCTGCTCGCTGTTGCTCATGGATCATCTGTTTGAGCTGGGACACGAGCAGATTCGTTATATCGGCGG
>CABUUE010000164.1 GCA_902494685.1 uncultured Collinsella sp. | reverse complement strand
GGCCTCGTAGGCGATGTTCACCGGGTGATTGAGCGGCAGGTTCCAGATCGGGAACGTCTCGTATTTCGCATAGCCGGCGGCGATGCCGCGCTTGTTCTCATGGTAGAGCTGCGACAGGCATGTGGCGAGCTTGCCGGAGCCGGGGCCGGGCGCGGTGACCACGACCAGCGGGCGCGTGGTGACGATGTAGTCGTTGCGCCCGTATCCGTCGTCGGAGACGATGTGCTCGATGTCGTGGGGGTAGCCTGCGATGGGGTAGTGCAGGTAGCAGGTGATGCCGAGCTGGTCGAGGCGCCGGCGATAGGTGTCCGCGGCCGGCTGCCCCGCGTACTGGGTGAGCACGACGGAGCCGACGTGGAATCCGCGCGAGCGGAAGATGTCGATGAGTCGCAGCACGTCCTCGTCGTACGTGATGCCGAGGTCGCCGCGCATCTTGGACTTCTCGATGTGGTTGGCGTTGATGGCGATGACGATCTCCACGTCGTCGGCGAGGCTTTTGAGCATGCGGAATTTGGAATCCGGCTCGAAGCCGGGCAGCACGCGTGACGCGTGATAGTCATCGAACAGCTTGCCGCCGAACTCCAGATAGAGCTTGCCGCCGAACTGCGCGATGCGCTTTCGGATGTTGGCGGCCTGTAGCTCGATATATTTCTCGTTGTCGAATCCCTGTCGCATGTGCAGTGAGAGTCCCTTCCGAACGGAGCGCTGTACCTGCACGATTATACCGGGTTCTTTACGAGGGCCACCCCCACCAGTCGCGAAGCGGCTGGGGGTCTTACAAGAATCTGCGAGTGAAATTCGGCGATGTGCGCGGCCTCTAGGCGCACCGAAGGAAGCTGTACAAAGGTACCGCGACTGAGGAGCAACGACGAGGACACTCCGTTATTCCAAATTCACTCCCATTCGATGGCTTCAGTTCTGCCGTCACGTCATTCCAGTTGCACCCAGTTTTCGGCGCCGTCTCGAGCCGAGTGCCGCCAAGTAACACCGTGTCGTGTTTCGTCGGCCTCGGGGACAAAAGTGGGGACAACTTTTTTCAAACTCAGGGCTTTGAGTTTTTGTTTTTGTCCCAAAGCGCGCGGCGGACCGCCTTTGGAAGCTCGATAGCGCCGAAAACGCCCGTTTTGAAACTCAACCGTCCCGTAGGACGGGCTTTGAGATTCCGCTGACGTCCGGAAACGCTTCGAGCTCCCTTGAATTTTCAGACAGCACATGGTATAAGGTAATTGGTTTTCCGTTAGGAAGGCTTCCAAGTGCCGGGGACGTTTTCCCCGGCTTTTTTTATCCAGGAGAACAATGCGAGAACTCAGCGTCTTCGTCGACGAGTCGGGAAGTGACGGCCTCTCCGACCGCCACTACCTGCTCACCGTCGTCATGCACGACCAATCCGAGAGCATCGCGGATTCGATCGCGGCATATGAGGGCGCCCTTCGCGCCAAGGGGCTCCCGGACATACCCTTCCATGCGTCGCCGCTCATGAACGGCAAGGACCAGTACTCGGGGCTCGACTTGAGGACGCGCAAGATGTTGCTCGGCTCGTTCCGAGTCTTCTTCCGCCACATGCCCGTGAGGTACCACACCTTTGCATACGCGACCAAGCAGTTCGCCTCGCTCGACAAGCTCGCGGGGACGATGCGAAGGGACCTCGTGAACTTCCTCTTCGACAACCTCGCGGAGCTGCAATCCTACGATATGGTCAAGGTCTATTACGACAACGGCCAGCATTCTATCGCCGAGTCGCTCCATCGCGCGGTCGAGTACGCGCTCTCGAAGGACGCCGTCGTCTACCGATCGGCGCAGCCCTCCGAGTACCGGCTTTCGCAGGCGGCGGACTACATCTGCACCATGGAACTCACGGCGATCAAATACGCGGAGCATACAGCCACCGCGACGGACGAGAAGTTCTTCGGCAAATGGTCCGATTTCAAGAAGGGCATATTTAAGGAGACACGCAAGAAGTTTCTCTAGAAAGACGGCTCGCCATCGGGGAACGGTTTCCCACAGGGGGCTCGCTGCGCGGGAGGGGCCCTTGACGGCATCGCTGTGGGTAAGTACCGGGAGCTCGAGGAGATAACCGCCGAAGAGGCTACAGCGATCATCGGAAAGTGCGAAGAAGAAATGGCCCCAAAGGAAGAAACCCAAGAATCCGAGAAGCGTCCCCAAATGGGAGCGCTTCTTCGGAGACGCTAGCTCGCCCTGCCGTCAGATGCCCCGGGCAAACCCAGCTACGGCCTTTTCGGCACGTGCAGCAGCTTAGCCCCGCAGGAAGAGCAGAACGCTGCTTCACCGGACGCCTTGACACCGCAATAGGGGCAGAAAGCCGCGCGCACTATGCGGTCCGTCGGCGTCCAAGACCTAATCCTCTTGGCGGTCGGTCTGCCACGCGTTCGGCTATGCCCGAGCCGTCGTTAGAGCTCGCTACGGTGTAGTCGCTCGTGAGGTGGCCCTTGTAGTCGAAGTCGATCACGAACTTCCACGAACTGATGCCGCTGAGCGAAGCGACGGTCCCGTAAACCTTGTGCCCGTTCACGGAAAGGGACTCGAGCCTTTTGACGGATCACCCCGTAGCCTCGACGATCTCCTCGAACCCCTCCTGGGTCACATCGTCCCTGAAACACTCGCTCGCACGGTCCCACTCGGCTTTTGCCTTGACCTTCTCGAGCTCGATCTTCCGCTTATCCTGCCTATCGCATGCGAACAGTATGATGCCGAGAAAAGCAAAAGCGGGAAATAGGGTCGTCAGGATGTTGTCCAAAGTTTCCATTCAAGGTCCCCCTAAACAAGCCCAGCGCCGTGGGCAAGAAGAAACAGCGCGACGTGGAGGATGATGAAGGCAGGCAGCCCCGCCGCGAAATACCACTTGGACGTCTTATGGTGGGCGACGCGCATCCCGGCGATGCCTCCAAGGGCCCCTCCCGCGAGCGAGAGACCAAGCAAGGTGGATTCGGGGACCCTGCTGCCGCGGTCAATCGCCCTCTTCTTGTCCAGGCAGAAAACGGCGAACGTGATGACGTTGATGGCGAGAAGGTATGCACCGAGAGCGACGATGACGGGCGCGTTGAACGAAGCGCCCGGTTCCAGATCGACGACGATGACGCCGGCCCAAACGAGCACGACAAGCACCCACACAATCAAGAAGACTATGGCGCTGAACCACCAGGCGATGTTGTGCTTGTTCATGTGGTTCCTGGTGAAGATCATAAGGGCAAGGAGCATCCCCAGGGCGCCGCCCGCTACGGCGAACAGGGTCAAGATCCTGCCGTCCATGAGGCCGGTATCCTCGTCCTGGTTGTAACGGGCTATCGCGTAGTCGATCGCGAAGAGAATGAACGTGAGGGCATTAATGCCCGCAAGATAGATAACGAAGGGGTGAACGCCCTGGACAGCACCGCCCAGGGCAGATAGTGCCTGCTCCATAAGAAGAACTCCTTCCCGAACAACATGCCGCCATTATACAGGTAGATTGAACGCCCGATGCGCCTGTTCCCATTGATGCTCCGGGTATGGCGAGAAGAGCCTTTCCGCGGCCCAAACCGCATGGCCAGCCGCAGGCCGCGCTAACCTCTCGCGCCGTTCGTCTGCTTTCGCTCGTCCGAAATTACAACCGCAGCAGGCCGTGTCCAACGGATGGATACCATTTACCCGGGTGCATCTGGGGCAACGGGCCGGCAGGCCCTCGAAAGGTCGCTCGCAGAACACGCAACATCAAACACGAAAGAAGAGACGAACGACAGATGCCGGACCCCGGACGACAGCACCGCGGAAGACGAGCATTCCGAACACAACTGAACGAACTTCGATCCTAGGCAGGCGCCCGCACGGGCGCCTTTTGCTTTTCGGGGACTTAGCTGCCAGCTAAGGC
>CABUUE010000163.1 GCA_902494685.1 uncultured Collinsella sp. | reverse complement strand
TGGCGCTTGGTAGTAAAAAGCACGGCAACGTAACGCTGCCGTGCTTGTGCTTTTTACTGGAGCGGGCAACGGGACTCGAACCCGCGAGTGTCAGCTTGGGAAGCTGATGCCTTACCACTTGGCGATGCCCGCTTGCGTGTTGGCTAGTATAACGCGGTTGTCTTGTTCGATACAAGGGTGTCGATGCTTGTTTTAGCTGTGGAGATTCGTTTGAAAATCGCGTCAATTGTGGAGACGAGGACCTTTGACTTCCTGTTCTCCCTATCTTCTACCTGCGCTTTTGCTTGATTGTTGTATTTGAGCTCAATTTGTCAGGAATTGGGCAAGCTTTTGGTCAGGCTCCGGTACTTACCCGCATGAGCCTCGGGGGTAGCCTCATCCTACGCGTCGCAGCCTCCCCGTGCGACGCACGAGGGATAAGGAGCAGCCATGTCCAACGCACCCACGCACTCTGTCCACAGCGCAATCGCAACAGGTCCGCTGCTCCTGCTCCTCTTCCTGCTTTTCGGCTGCCTGGCACCGGGAGCCGCATTTGCCGTCGATGGCTACGACCAGCTCGGCTTCCGCACTATTAGCGATGATTGTGGACCCTTCTTCATCGGCAAGTATGAAGCTCAAGACACCTCGATTGCCTACTGCATGAACCAGGAGCGCCCCGGGCCCACCAAACCGGGCGGCCCATGGCTCAACTTTGATCAAGGCTGGGTGTGGCTCGACGACGAGTTCGCGGCAATCGTTTGTCACGGATATCCCACCACCACGTCGTTTGGCGGTTACCATCTTTCACCCGATCGCGCCCGCGCCGCCACCCAGCTTGCCGTATGGATGCTCAACGGCACTACCCATGTCGACGGCACCTACTCCTACACGACCGCTCAGGGTAAAACCAAGAGCGGACACTTTACCGCCGACAATGAAGTCGTGGCGGCTGCGCGGTGGCTCCACGACAGCGCAAAATCAGGAAGCATCAAAGCCGCTCCGCACCGCGCGCGACGCTATCTAGGGGCCGTATCGGGCGGCAGCAAACGTCAAGACATGCTCTATGTACTGCCGGCGGTGTCTGTTTCCTTCCAAAAGCAGTCTGCTAACACCGTTATTACCAGCGGAAACAATACCTATCAGTTTACCGGGGCAACATTCGATATTTTTGAGAGCGCCAGCGGCGCGCGTGTCGGCACCATCAAGATGGACAGCAACGGTCGAGCGCAAGCAACACTTCTGCCCAACACGGCATACTACCTAGTTGAAACGAAGGCGCCGGCCGGCTATGTCCCCCGCCACGATCGTATTGCCTTTACCACGGGGAATGACGGCGGGCGGGTCGCCATTGATGAACAGCCCGGCACCATCAACCTGCGTATCGTAAAACTCGATGCCGCGACGAATGCCGGCCACCAGGTGGGAGCTTCGCTCGCAGGAGCAGAGTTCACGTGTGTGTCGCAATCAACCCCTGGATGGGCACAAATCCTCACGACTGACGAAAGCGGTCGGGCTACCCTCGTCGATGTCCCCTTAGGAACCTTTACCATCTACGAATCAAAAGCCCCCGAGGGCTACCTGCCATCCAACGACAGCTGGACCTATACCGTTGGAGCCGACCAGCTCGGCGATTCAGGCGTAGTCGAGATCGAATCTCGCATTTCCGATATCCCCATTGCGTTTGACCTTGAGATTTCCAAATTCAAGGATTACGGCAATAGCGACCAATCCGGCCTGGAGCAGCCGGCGGGTGGTGTTGTCTTTGAAGTTGTCAGCAACAGCTCTCAGCAGGTTGTTGGCACATTGACCACAAACATCTATGGCTTTGCCTCCACCAAAGATCAGCCCGAAGCATGGTTCGGCACAGGCAAGCGACCCGCCGGTGTCCACGGAGCCGTCCCATACGACCGTGCCGGCTACACGATTCGCGAGGTTCCGGAAACCGTCCCCGAGGGTTTTAAACGTGCAGGGGAATGGACCGTCGGGGCCAATCAGATTTCCAACGGCGCCGAGCTTCAATATATCGTGGACAACCACGCTCTGTCGACGCATCTCCAGATTGTAAAACGCGATGCCCAAACAGGCGCTTCTGTTCCACTAGCCGGATTCACCTTCCAACTCCTCGACAGCAATCACGAACCTGTCTCACAAACTTGCTGGTATCCAGCACATAACGTAATGGACACCTTTACGACTGACGCGACCGGGACCGTCACACTGCCAGAATCGCTCGTGCCGGGCACCTATTATGTACGCGAAGCCTCGGCCAAAGAGCCCTATCTTGTCGGCGAAGAGATCGAGGTAAACATACCCGCCGACATGAACCTAACGCCCGTTGTAATCGCCTCGTATTATGACCACGCCGCGACCGGAAACATCAGGATCGTTAAAACCGATGCCGTAGACGGCAGCAGCCTCGCGGGCGCCGTCTTTGAGATCCGTGCCTCGGGTGATATCGTGCGCCCCGACGGTAGCATTGCCGCGCTCGACGGTGAGACTGTCGCTGCCGTCACGACGGATGAAACTGGAGAAGCACGCGCGGACGACCTCCCGCTGGGATCTGGCACCGCACGCTACGAGGTTGTCGAGACTCAAGCGCCGGCAGGCTTCTTACTCGATCGGACATCCCATATTGTCGACCTTACTTATGCCGACCAGAAAACACCCGTTGTAGAAGCACGGCTTAACGTATCCGACGATTACACCAAGGTAGATATCTCCAAGGTCGATGCAAGCGGCGAGCAGGAAGTGGAAGGCGCACAGCTCACCTTATATGGTCCCGATAAAACCGAAATAGACTCCTGGACCTCATCCGACAAGCCACACCGCGTCGAACATCTTGCACCCGGCACCTACTCGTTGCGCGAAATGATGTCTCCGCGGACCTATGACCTTGCCGAGGAGATAACGTTTGAAATAAAAGATACGGGAGAAGTCCAATCCGTCGCGATGAAGGATGCGCCCATCGAGATCAAGGGGCAGGTCGACAAGCGTCAGGAACTTGTCCAATCTATCGAAAAGGGCCTGTTGGCTAACGGCGATGGTAAAAACCGCGCCACGACGCAAACCAATAGTGATGGGCTTTTCTCCTATACCATCGATGCTCGAAACGATTCCGCTACTTGGGTTGATGAGTTTACGATTACCGATGATCTTGAGTGCGCCAAAGACGGCACGGCGAGATTCATCTCAATCGAAACCCCCGTCGCCATCGGCGACCTCAACGGTCTGTGCAACGTGTGGTATCGCACGACGCCGTTGGACTCGACAGACGTCGATGAACCGGCGAACGCGACACTTGACGATGGACACGAAAATCCTTGGCTTGAGTCCGACGAAGTAAAAGAGAGCCTTGGTGAGGACTGTCGCCTCGTCGATTACGACGGCTGGCGCCTCTGGAAGGCGGATGTCTCGACCACGGAATCCACCACACTCGAGGCGGAAGAGCTCGACCTTACACCCAATACCGTCGTAACGGGCATTCGAATTGAATACGGTGCGGTAGCCGCCGACTTTACGACTCGAAGCGATGCGGATTCTTGGACCCGCGATGATCTCAAAGATGAGCACGACGACCTTGACGATGCCAAAGCAATCCTTGGCACAGACGCTCGGGGCGCAATCGTGCACATGCAGGCGACGTCGGCTTATACGCCCCAAACCGCACTCACCAACAGCGCACGCGTCGATCTTTGCCGCAACGGCGGCGGCGATAAACTTGAGTCACATGACGAGGACCGTGTCATTCAACGCTGTACCCTACCGCAGGACCTACCGGCAACAGGATCAGTTCCCATCGCCGCTTGCATCACCGCGCTCCTGACCTCGGGTGCCGCAGCCCTATGGTTCGCTCGCCTTAGGTCGACCCCAAAGAAGCGCTAGCGCGATGAAAAAGCGG
>CABUUE010000162.1 GCA_902494685.1 uncultured Collinsella sp. | reverse complement strand
GGCTGGAAGTACTCCATCATCTCCGGCGCCGTCGCACTCACCATGTTTAACATTCCCATCCTGGTGCGCGTGATTCAGCAGGCGCTCGAGGACGTGCCACAGGCCCAGCGCGATGCGTGCCTGGCCATGGGCCTTACTCGCTGGGAGGCCACGCTGCACATCCTGATCCCCGAGGCCATGCCTGCCATCGTGACCGGCATCGTGCTTTCGGCCGGCCGCGTGTTTGGCGAGGCCGCGGCGCTGCTCTTTACCTCGGGCATGAGCTCGCCGGTGCGTCTGAACTTCTTGAGCTTTAACCTGTCGAGCCCTACCTGCGCCTGGAACGTGTTCCGTCCCGGTGAGTCGCTCGCCGTGCACATCTACAAGATTTACGGCGAGGGCAGCCCCGAGGCCCAGCAGATCGTCTGGGGTACCGCGGCGCTGCTGATGATTTGCGTGCTGCTGTTTAACGTAGTCGCCCGTATCGTGGGCAAGCAACTGGCAAGGAAGATGACGGCCGAATGAGCGAGATGAATGCAACGCCCGCAACCGAAGCGGCATCGTCCGAGACCCAGGACTTCCTGTCGAGCGTGGGGGAGAGCGAAAAGCGCGTTCGCGTGAACGGCAAGGCCGTGAGCGACGAGGTCGTGCTCTCCACCAAGGACGTCAACGTGTACTATGGCGACCACCATGCGCTGCACGATACGTCGCTCGACTTTCACAAGGGTGAGATCACGGCACTCATCGGGCCTTCGGGCTGCGGTAAGTCGACCTTCTTGCGCAGCCTCAACCTGATGAATCGAGAGATTCGCGGCTGCCGCGTGGAGGGCGAGATCAACTACCGCGGGCGCAACGTGAACACCAAGGCCGAGAACACCTATGAGCTGCGTCGCTCCATTGGCATGGTGTTCCAGCAGCCCAACCCGTTCCGCAAGTCCATTCGCGACAACATCACGTTTGCGCCTAAGCGCCACGGCATCACCGACCGTGACGAGCTCGACCGCATGGTCGAGGAGAGCCTGCGCGGCGCGGCGCTGTGGGACGAGGTCAAGGACAAGCTCGACAAGAGTGCCTATGCGCTTTCGGGCGGTCAGCAGCAGCGTCTGTGCATCGCGCGCACGCTGGCGCTCAACCCCGACGTGATCCTGTTTGACGAGCCCTGCTCGGCGCTCGACCCCATCTCGACGCTGGCGATCGAGGACCTGATGTCGTCGATTGTGGCCGAGCGCGCCATCGTCATCGTGACGCACAACATGGAGCAGGCGTCGCGCGTGTCCAACCGCACGGCGTTCTTCTACATGGGCGATATGGTCGAGTACGACGAGACTGACGAGATTTTCCAACGGCCCAAGGATAAGCGGCTGAATGATTACCTCACCGGCATGTTCTCCTAGTCCGGGACATGCTTGAGGCCCACGGCGGCCACGGTTGCCGCGGGACTGATTGGAGAGGCGGGTCATCTCTTGTGGGAGATGGCCCGCCTTTTGCTCTGCAACCGAAACGACCACCACAAAGGGGACAGACACCTTCGTGGTGGTTTGGGGTGGGGCTCGCTGCTATCATGGACAACGTTGAATTTCTACGAAGGAGCAGGGCATATGGCGATTCTTTTGGGATGCGATTCCGTCAGCCTAGAGTTTCCCACCAAGCATATTTTCGATAGCGTAACGCTCGGCGTGGGCGAGGGCGACCGTATTGGCATCGTCGGCAAAAACGGCGACGGCAAGTCGACGCTGCTGAGCGTGCTCGCCGGCACGCTGGAGCCCGACGACGGCCGCGTGACGCATCGCCGCGGCACCACGATTGGTCTGCTCGGCCAAAAGGACCAACTTGTCGACACCGATACCGTGCATCATGCCGTCGTGGGCGACGCGCCCGAGTATGAGTGGGCATCGAGTCCGCGTACGCGCCAAATCCTGGCCGGCCTCATCAGCGATGTGCCCTGGGAGGGCACGGTGGGCGAGCTTTCGGGCGGCCAACGCCGTCGCGTGGACCTCGCGCGACTGTTGATCGGCGACTACGACGTACTCATGCTCGACGAGCCCACCAACCATCTGGACATGCGTACCATCAACTGGCTTGCACGCCACCTTAAGGCTCGCTGGCAGCGCGGTCAGGGCGCCATGCTCGTGGTCACGCACGACCGTTGGTTCTTGGATGAGGTCTGCACCAGCATGTGGGAGGTCCACGACGGCCAAGTCGACCCCTTCGAGGGTGGCTACTCCGCATATATCCTGCAGCGCGTGGAGCGCGACCGCATGGCCGCGGTTACCGAGGAGCGCCGTCGCAACATGGCGCGCAAGGAGCTCGCGTGGCTGAGCCGCGGCGCCCAGGCGCGCTCCACCAAGCCCAAGTTTCGCGTGGATGCCGCTCGCGAGCTGATCGCCGACGTGCCGCCCGTGCGTGACGAGCTGGAGCTCAAGCGCCTGGCCGTGAGCCGCCTGGGCAAGCAGGTTATCGACGTGGTCGACGTGGACGCCGGCTATGCGGATGCCGGCGGCGCGTCCAAGCAGGTGCTATCTGACGTGACCTGGCTCATTGGTGCGGGCGACCGCTATGGTCTTTTGGGTGAGAACGGCGCCGGCAAGTCGACGCTGCTCGATGTGATCCAGGGTAAAATTGAACCCACGCGCGGCCGCGTGAAGATTGGCCAGACGGTGCGCTTTGGCGTGCTGTCGCAGCAGCTCGAGGAGCTCGAGCCCTACATGGGCGACACGATCCGCGAGGTGCTCAGCAACTATAAGAAGTACTACGTCATCGACGGCAAGGAGACTTCGCCCGAGAAGCTCTGCGAGCGTCTGGGCTTTACGACGCAGCAGCTCTGGAGTCGCATCGGCGATCTTTCGGGCGGCCAGCGCCGTCGCCTGTCGCTGTTGCTGACGATTCTGGACGAGCCCAACGTGCTTATCCTGGACGAGCCCGGTAACGACCTGGATACCGACATGCTCGCGATTGTCGAGGACCTGCTCGACGGCTGGCCCGGCACGCTGATCCTGGTGACGCACGACCGCTTCTTGATGGAGCGCGTGACCGACCAGCAGTGGGCGCTGCTCGACGGCCACCTGACGCATATGCCCGGTGGCGTGGACCAGTACCTTCGCCTGTGCAACGCTACCGCCGAGGGCGAGCCCGTGGGCGCGCCGAGCGCCAAGACCGGCATGTTTGACACCGGTGCCGCGGCAGCTGCGGCCGAAAAGCCCAAGTCGAGCGGTCAGCCCAACGGCCTGTCCAACGCCGAGCGCCAGAAGCTCCGCCGCGAGGTGAGTTCGCTCGAGCGCAAGATGGAGACGCAGCGCGCCCGCGTTGAGGAGGCCGAGGCAGCAATGGCCCAGGTCGACCCCACCAACTACACGGCGCTGGGCGAGCAGCAGGCAAAGATCGACGAGGCCCACGCCGCCATGGACGAGCTGGAGATGGCGTGGCTCGAGGCGAGCGAAAAGCTCGAGGGCGAGGAGTAGGCGAGGATGATCAAGGCCGCATTTTTCGACATCGACGGCACGTTGCTGAGCTTTAAGACGCACCGGATTCCGGCGTCGGCGCAGCAGGTGCTCGACAGCTTTCACGAGCAGGGGATCGCGTGCGTGATCGCCACGGGCCGTCCGACCTACCAGATGCCGGATTGGCTGCTCGATCTTGGTTGGGATGCGTACATTACGCTTTCGGGCCAGCACTGCTTTGATGCCGAGGGGGTTTACCGCAGCTGTCCGATCGATCCGGACGACGTTGCGGTGATCGTGGATCAGGTGGCCGAGGGGTGCTACGACTCGCTGTGCATGCAGGGCGAGAACTCGTTTGTGAACCGCCTGTCCGAGCGCGTGGTGACGGCTGGCAGCAACGCGGGAATCGTCTACCACGAGGAGCCGTTTGAGCACGCCTTTGACGCACCGGTCTACCAGTTT
>CABUUE010000161.1 GCA_902494685.1 uncultured Collinsella sp. | reverse complement strand
CCGAGCCGGTCGAGGTGTTTTTGGGCTTTAACACGGCACCGCTACCTGACGCTATCGAGACGCTGCTCTACCGTGTCGACCATGCCGAGAATCCGAGCGGTATCGAGCGTTATGCGGCCGCCCTTATGAGCGAGGTCGACTTGCCCCGACTGCGCACCATCGCCGCCAAGTCCGAGATGAGCCTGGCTCGCATCGATCGCTCAAAGCTTTTCTATCTCAATTTTGATCGTAGCCTGCTGGACCAGGACGAGATTGACATGCTGCTTGCCATCGAGTGTCGTCTCAACCGCCTCTCCGGCATCCTTGAGCGCATCGGGGCCGGATTGGTCCCTGCGGCATCCTCGCCGAGTCTTGAGGGCTGCGCGCTCTTTGATGCGTGGCATATCGCCAAGACGACCAACGATGTTCCCCGACTGCTCGATACGGCCTCGAGCGATAATCCGTGGGCCAAACCGGGAACGGTTTCGTGCCAGCCGGGCGGCGAGTGGGACGTGCGCACCCGTTTTGCGCGAATCGTTGAGGCGCTCAACGTGGTCACACGGCTCGACTATACCTATCGGGCAAACGTTGCCGAGGGGATTATGCTCGTTCGGTTTGGGCGGTCTGTCGTGGATGCCATGCCACAACGTGAATACGACGCTCAGGATGACGCCTGGCGCGAGCTGGACGAGGACATGCGCGCGATCTGGGCCGCGGAGCACGATGCGCGCGTGGCACTTACGCTTGCGGCAGCGTGTTTTGCCGCGGGCACCTGCATCACGCGCTGCTATGTGCAGATTGCTGCTCCCGACAGTGAGCAGGGCGAGCGCGTTGTCGCAACGTATTTCTTTGGGCGCGCGGCCTATCTGGCCGATTGCGTGCCTGTCGCCAAGGATCTTGAGAGCATGGACATGGACGATATGCCGTGCAAGCGTGTGCTTGAGGCGTATGAGTCAACCGCTCCGGAGACGATTGAGCCTGCGGAGGTTCATGCTCGTCCGCGTGATGACCATCGCACACTGCCGCCGGCGCTGCGCGATCTGCTGCTTGCCGATACGGCTGACGAGTTGGAGGTCATGGAAGAGGACGACGACCCATACGTGGCCCGCGTTGTTGAATTGCGCGAGCAGGCAAAAGTCGACCGTACAGGTGCCTTTGAAGGCTTTTCCCGTCTTGTCGAGGAGTTGGAGGCTAAGTGCGCCGTCGCCGAGCTTTTGGCGACAGGTCCGGTTCAAACGCAGTTTTGCGATAACCAGCTGGTGCGCATGGTGCTACCGGTGTTGGAAGAAGACCGCTCTGTGCGAATCCTTCGTGCGCCCGATGCACTGTACTTTGCCCAGCACGAGATCTGCAGCTTTTACGCCGAGCAAGAGGACTTTGAACGAGCACTGCCCGAGGTGCGCCATCTTTACGATCTGGCACGCTCGTCCATGCAATCGCACTTTGCGCTCATCAACGTGCTTGCGCGTCTGGAGCGCTTTGACGAGATTATCGAGGTGGCGCGCCACGGCCTACGTATTGCCAGCGATCGTTCTGCAATCGGCTACCTGTTCTATCGCTTGGCGTTTGCCTATTGGAATTGCGATCAGCTCGACCTAGCGCTGGCTTGTTACCGTCTGGTGCCGCGCGGTGAGGAATCGGGCAGTAGTGCGCTGGAAGAAATGCAGGGCCTTATGAATGAGATGGGCGTCAGCGAGCCTCCGACGTTCGAGGAGGCGGTCGAGACCATCCGCAAGGCTGGACTCGAGCTGCCGCCAGTGTCCGCCGTGACGAATCAGCTGGCAGATGCCGCTGTGCAACTGGTCGACAACGGCTTCTTTTTCCTGGCACGCGGTTGCATCTTCCAAATGTGGCGCACCATGGGCAACGACGAGCTCGGCTCCCTCAACCGCTCGCTGGGGTAGGCGAAGCCTCCAAGGAGGAAAGGATGCTAGGCAATTAGAAAATTTCCTCTTGCCCATCCTTGGCTGTTTGGTTACTATAGAACGGCTGTTACGGAGAGCTGACCGAGAGGCCGAAGGTGCTCGCCTGCTAAGCGAGTATGCCCCAAAAGGGCATCTGGGGTTCGAATCCCCAGCTCTCCGCCAGTTTAACCTTAAAGAAGGGTCCCATCGGGGGCCCTTTTTTATTATCGAGAAAGGGCGCTGGGGATTCGAACCCGAGAGGGCACGGGCGTTAAGCAAACGCGAAAGCGTTTGTAGCCCGTGGGCGAAAAGCCGCCAGGCTTTGAAGCCGGAGGGCATGCGTAGCATGCCCGGACATCCCCAGCTCTCCGCCAGTTTAACTTTAAAGAAGGGTCCCATCGGGGCCCCTTTTTTATTATCGAGAAAGGGCACTGGGGATTCGAACCCTCAAAAAAAGGAGGCATCCTTTCGGACACCTCCTTTCAGCGAGTGTATTGTTCTTCGACCTTACACCTCGGGTGCCTTGGCTACGGTCTCGCTCTCGGCTGTGAGCGGGCGGTTGTCGATGCGGCGGCCCAAGCGATCGAGCTTCACGAGCAGCCATTCAATGGGATTCGGCCCTGCACCTTCCTCGTCGGCAACCAAATCCACGACGGCAATCTTGGTGCCGTCCTGCTTGAGCGTAACGCTGCCCACCTTGTCGCCCACATGCACCGTGCCCGAAAGATCGTCGTAGCTAACCTTTTCGGTCACCTCGCCGGCAAGGGAAAACACGGTCGCTTGCGCCGTGGGGTCGGCGAGCGTGGCGTCGATCGTCTTATCCGTCCAGTCGGTTTGACCGATGCGCGCCATAAGCGGGTTGCCGTTGGCGGTCTTTTCCTGCGTGTTGGCGATCGCGACCGTCACCTTATGACCGTAGTACCAATTGGCAAGGGTTGCGGTATCGGTAAAGCGCTGATCGGTGGTGGTGGAGTTCAAAATAACGGTGTAGATCTCGTCGCCGTCGCGGTTGTAGGCGCTCGTAAAGCAATAGCCCGCGTCGTCGGTGGTGCCGGTCTTGCCGCCGATGTTGCCATCTTGGCCCAGCAAATAGTTATGCGTGTCCATGGAATGCGAATGGTCGGTGCCGTCGGCGCCCATGACCTCGATCCAGGAATCCTCGCTCGCTACGACCTCGCGGATCGTGTCGTTTTTCATGGCCTCCTGCATCATCAGCGCTACGTCGTGTGCGGTTGAGTGCATATCGCCAGCCCACTCATCAAAGTCCAGACCGTGTGGGTTCTCAAAGACCGTGCCGGTGCAGCCGAGCTTCTTAGCGCGCTCGTTCATGGCCTTCACAAATGTGGCCTCGGCGTCTTTGGTCTTAGGGTCGATCTTCTTGCCCACATATTCGGCGAGCACGATGGCGGCGTCGTTGCCCGAGGGAATCATCAGGCCGCGCAGCGCCTGCTCCACGGTAAGCTTGTCGCCTTCGAGCAAGCCGGCGGTCGAATTGCCCACGGTGGCTGCGGCGTTGCTCACCGTGACCTTCTCGTCCATCTTGCAATTCTCGACGGTTAGGATTGCGGTCATGACCTTGGTGATCGAGGCAATTTTGACCTGCTCATCGGCGTCGCGGGCATAGTAGACGGTGCCGTCTTTGCCCATGACGAGGGCATTGGTCGCATCGATATCGGGCAGGTTTTCGGCCGTGATGCCGCGCGCATCGGCGGTTTTGCCGCAAACATTGTCGGTCGTGAGCACTTGGGCGCCGGCGACGGTGGGCGCGCCAGCAGCAAGGGCGATAGCGCAGACAAAGCCGGCGGCAAGCTGGGCTGAGCGCTTTGCAAAAGAGGTGAGGGACTTCACGGATTTCGCTTTCGACGGGATGGTCTCTTCTGGAACTAGAGTATATCGTTTGCCGGCGTCGGCGATCATCGCGTGCGTGCGTGGCCCACATCCGCGCCCGAACGCCTTGATTATCAACTTTATCCGAACACCTCCCACATTCATCCGCACATGT
>CABUUE010000160.1 GCA_902494685.1 uncultured Collinsella sp. | reverse complement strand
TGCAGGCGTATTCATGTCTGCCGACGACTCCCCCATCTTGGACCCCCAACCGCTCATCGAAACTCTTCTGAATGGAATCAAGGCAGGCGCGCCGGCCGACAGGCTCGCCCTCGGGTTTCACATCGCCATTACGCGCGCTACGACCCACATCGCGTGCGAAATCTGTGATCGCGAAGGCCTCGATACCGTCATGCTCTCGGGCGGTGTGTTCATGAACCGGCTTTTGCTTAAGCTCCTTACCCATGAACTCAAAGACGCCGGTCTTGCCGTCTTGGTCCCCCACGCTGTGCCCGTCAACGATGGCTGCATCGCCTACGGTCAGGCCGCCATCACTCGCGCTCGCCTCGCGCAGACGGCTTCTCGATAGGCTGTTTTGCCAGCCTGCGCGCCGCCGTCTCACAGGTGTAACGCGTTTGCTCGCGACTCCCGCGAGCGCTACCATCAACTGATGGGTAATTAGGCGCCTATCCAGCGCAAAACGTATAAAAGGGGAACATTATGTGCCTTGCCGTTCCCGGTAAAGTGGTCAAACGCGACGACGACCTTAAGGCGACCGTCGACATGATGGGCATCGAACGCCCCGTTTCGCTGCGCCTCGTGCCGACGGCACGGGTAGGCGACTATATTCTCGTGCACGCCGGCTTTGGCATTCAGATTGTCGACGAGCAGGAAGCCCAAGAGACACTCGAGCTCGTCAATACCATGACCGAGCTGGCCGAAGAGGACCAGCTCGCCACCAACCCGGCCGAGGCATACTAGTGGCGGCGGCGCAGCCGGTTCGCTCCGGTATCGACTTTTCGGCATTTCGCGACCCCAAGCTGGCTCGCGAGCTCATCGATCGTATTCATGAGCTTGTCGGCAACCGCAGCATCAACCTTATGGAAGTCTGCGGTACGCATACCGTGAGCATTGGCCGCTATGGCTTTCGCTCCATTATGCCGACGGGACTCAAACTGCTAAGCGGCCCGGGGTGCCCCGTTTGCGTCACCGCCAACCGCGACATCGATCACGCAATCGCGCTTTCCAACATGGACGGCGCCATCATCACCACCTTTGGCGACATGATGCGCGTGCCCGGATCGTCCACCTCGCTTGCCGCGCAAAAGGCGGCGGGGCGCGATATCCGCATCGTCTACTCTCCGCTCGACGCACTCGACATTGCCGAGCAAAATCCCGAACGCCCGGTCATCTTTATGGGCGTCGGCTTTGAGACCACAACGCCCACCATTGCCGCCGCTATCCTGGAGGCCGACGCGCGCGGGCTCCAGAACTTCTCGGTCTACTGTGCTCACAAGACCACGCCGCCGGCTCTGCGTGCGATCTCCAACGACCCCGAGACGACCATCGACGGCTTTATCCTGCCTGGTCACGTCGCTACCATCACCGGCCTGGCGCCCTTTAGCTTTTTGGTCGACGAGTTCGAGACCCCCGGCGTAGTCACCGGGTTTGAGCCAGTCGATATTCTGCAGGGCATCTGCATGCTGGTCCAGATGGTTGTCGAGAACAGGCCGGCGATCGACAACGCCTACCGCCGTGGCGTCAATGCAGACGGCAATCCCGTAGCGCGCCAGCTGGTCGAGCAGGTATTTGAGCCGTGCGACACCACGTGGCGCGGGCTGGGACCGATTGCCAACTCGGGTCTTTCCATCCGCCCTGAGTTCTCATGCTTTGATGCGCGCGCCCGCTTTGATGTGCCCGTTGAGGCGACGGTCGAGCCGCGCGGGTGCCGCTGCGGCGACGTGCTGCGCGGTGCCATCACGCCGAGCGACTGCCCGTTGTTTGGCCGCACCTGCACGCCCGAACACCCCGTCGGCCCCTGCATGGTGAGCTCCGAAGGCAGCTGCGCGGCGTACTACCGCTACCGCGACTGCTAGGTTCCGCCGTTCTAACGAACGGCGGACCAGTCGACGCTGCGCCTCACCCATATAATTCCACCCACGATTGGAGTTTTCGATATGTCCCATAGCGTTACCGATAGCACCGTCCTGCTGGGCCACGGCTCCGGCGGACAGATGATGAAGCGCATCATCGATGAGGTCTTTTTGGATGCCTTTGGGTCGCCCGAGCTGCTCGAAGGCAACGACGCCGGCGTCGCCGCGCTGCCCGCGAGCGGGCGCATCGCCATGTCGACCGACAGCTTTGTAGTCTCGCCGCAGTTCTTCCCCGGTGGCAACATCGGCCGCCTCGCCGTGTGCGGAACCGTCAACGACGTCGCGACCTCGGGCGCCAACGTGCGCTACCTATCGTGCGGCTTTATCCTCGAAGAGGGCTATCCCATGGATAAGCTCCACCAGATTGTGCAGACGATGGCCGAAACGGCGCACGAAGCGGGCGTGTCCATAATCACGGGCGACACTAAGGTGGTCGAGCGCGGCGGGGCCGACGGCGTCTATATCAATACCGCCGGTGTGGGCGAGGTACCCGCGGGCGTGGCGCTCAGCGGCGCAAACTGCCGGCCCGGCGACGTCATCCTGGTGTCGGGCACACTGGGTGACCACGGCATCGCCATCATGAGTCAGCGCGAGGGTCTGGCGTTTTCGAGCACCATCGAAAGCGATGCCGCGCCGCTCAACCACCTGATTGCCGATGTGCTTTCCGCAGCACCCGACACACGTTGCTTCCGCGACCCCACGCGCGGTGGCCTGGCGTCCACACTCAACGAGTTTGCACAGGCCAGCGGCGTTGCCATGGAGGTCGACGAGGATGCCGTGCCCGTGCGTCCCGACGTGCAGGCCGCCTGCGAGATGCTCGGCTACGATGTGCTGCAGGTGGCAAACGAGGGCAAGATGGTTGCCGTCGTGCCGGCCGAACAAGCCGATGCGGCGCTGGCCGCCATGCGCGCCGCCCACTACGGTGAGAACGCCGCGATTATCGGCCGCG
Organism: uncultured Collinsella sp.; assembly: GCA_902494685.1. Classification (GTDB taxonomy): domain Bacteria; phylum Actinomycetota; class Coriobacteriia; order Coriobacteriales; family Coriobacteriaceae; genus Collinsella. The sequence goes on along the minus strand of CABUUE010000160.1, from coordinate 1,054 downwards.
TGCTGCCACTTGGATCGGACGCTCGACCCGCCGTGCGCGTACGTACCGGCTGGGGCTCGACCCGCATCCTCGACATGCTCGTAGGAGAGCAGCTGCCGAGAATTTGCTAACGACAAAGGCTCAGGGCTATTAAAGATATTCAGATTCCAAACATGCCCGGCACGCATGCCCAGTATCATGGGGTGCGTTTTACAACTCAAGCGGCAGGAGCACCCATGGCAGCAGCTTTTTCCCATGTGATCTTTGACCTGGACGGCACCATTCTCAACACGCTCGAGGACCTGGCGGCCGCCGGCAACCATACCTGCGAGGCGCACGGCTGGCCCACGTTTGCCGTTGACGAGTACCGCTACAAGGTGGGAAACGGCATGCTCAAGCTGGTTGAGCGCTTTATGCCCGCCGAGTACGCAGGCGACGGCCGCATGTTTGAGCAGACGCTTGCCGAGTTTAGGGCTTACTACGGCGAGCACAAGGAAGACCACACCGCTCCCTATGCCGGCACGATCGAGATGCTCGACCGCTTGCGCGCCGCGGGCGTTCAGCTTGCCGTGCTCACTAACAAGGACCACGTCTCGGCGGCTCCGCTTATCGAAAAGTATTTTGGTTCCGAGCGCTTTGCGCTGGTGCAGGGCCGTGTCGATGCGTTTCCGCCCAAGCCCGAAGCACCCGTCACGCTGCATGTGATGGAAGAGCTAGGCGCCGACCCGGCGACCACGCTCTACGTAGGCGATTCCAATGTCGATATCCTGACCGGCCACAACGCCGGCCTTAAGAGTGCGGGCGTCAGCTGGGGTTTCCGCGGCCGCGCAGAGCTGGAAGCCACCGGCGCCGACTACGTGGTGGACACCCAGGCAGAGCTCGCGGCGCTGGTGCTGGGCGAGTAACGCTGGTGCTGCTCAACCCAGCCGTCGCAATACCGTTGCGCGGAAAGTAGTCGTTGGGTGTTCCTATAGTTTTGTCAACCGTCGGGGCTACTCCCGGTAGGGCACCCGGTCGCGCATCACGGCGTATATCGCCCTGAGCCGCTTCCTCGCGACGGCCTTGAGCGCCCGCC
>CABUUE010000159.1 GCA_902494685.1 uncultured Collinsella sp. | reverse complement strand
CCATACCCTCGTTCGGTCAGGCGCGCCGCCGCGTTGCTGCTTTGTGCCGTATAATGTCCACTACCTATGACGCGATACAAAAGAAAGGTGTTTGCCCATGCAGGCACAGAAGGCGGAGGGAACCCGCGACCTTATCGGCGCCGAGATGCGCGCCTGGCAAAAGATGCAGCAGATTGCGGCCGGCGTGTTCGAGCCGTTTGGTTTTAAACCCATCGAGACGCCCGCGATCGAGCAGGTTGACGTGTTTGTCCACGGTATCGGCCAGTCGACCGACGTCGTGCGCAAGGAAATGTTCCGCGTGTTCAGCGGTGCCAACCTGGAGCGCGTCTTTACCGAGGGCACCGACACCAAACTCAAGCCCAAGCAGCGCCTGGCGCTTCGCCCCGAGGGCACGGCCGGCGTGGTGCGCGCTGTCGTCGAGAACAATCTGGTGCCCCAGGGCTCCACGCCGTTTAAGGCGTACTACGCCGAGGCCATGTTCCGCGGCGAGCGTCCCCAGAAGGGCCGCCTGCGCCAGTTCCACCAGGTAGGTATCGAGTGGCTCGGCGCTCCCGATCCGGCGGCAGACGCCGAGTGCATCATCATGCTCATGGAGTTTTACAAGCGCCTGGGCTTCGATCTTTCCAAGCTTCGTCTGCTCATTAACTCGATGGGCGACGCTCAGTGCCGTCCGGCTTACCGCGAGCAAGTCAAGCAGTTTATCCTCGATCACGCAGACGAGATGTGCGATGAGTGCCGCGAGCGCGCCGAGCTCAACCCGCTGCGTGCCTTTGACTGCAAGAACGACCACTGCCGCGAGATCATGGCCGAGGCTCCGCTGATGGGTGACAACCTGTGCGATGAGTGCCGCGAGCACTACGAGCAGGTCAAGCGCTATCTGGATGCCGCCGGTATCGAGTATGTCGAGGATCCCACCTTGGTGCGCGGCCTGGACTACTACACCCGTACTGTCTTTGAGGTCGAGGCCCCTGGCGCCGGCGTCGGCTCCATCGGCGGCGGCGGCCGCTACGATGGCCTGGTCGAGCTCGAGGGTGGCAAGCCCACGGCGGGCGTCGGCTTTGCTGTCGGTTTTGAGCGCGCCCTGCTGGCCCTGCAGGCCTTTGGCAGCGATTTGGGTGCCGATGAGGCCCCGTGCGTCTATGTCGCCAACGCCGGCAAGGAGCTGCGTCAGAACGTCTTTGCCATTACGCAGGAGCTTCGCGCCGCAGGTATCGTGACCGAGGCCGACTATCAGGGTCGTTCGCTCAAGGCCCAGTTTAAGCAAGCCGATAAGGTAGGCGCCAAGCTCATCTTGGTCCTGGGTGGCGACGAGCTTGCCGCCGGCAAGGTCAAAGTGCGCGACATGCAGAGCCATGACGAGGTGCTCGCCGATCTGGACAACGTCGTCGAGGCGGTTCGCGAGCGCCTGTAGCGCATCTTTTTGAGCTTCGGGCCTGCTAACGTGCCCTGCTCATGGAGAGCGATTGTTACGGGGGTGTTTCGCTTTTATGCGGAATGTCCCCGTTTACGTATGCCGCCCACCGAGAAATACGACCATTTAGGGCAAAAACCTTTGCAATGCAGAAAATACTTTTGTGTGGTAAAGCGCAATCAGTGTCGAAAGTATTTCTCAAGCGCCTATAATGAATACCGCATGTTACGTGCATAGAAGGAGGAATGGGAGGAAACGTGGCTGAGAACCTAAGCAACCAGTCTGTACCCGAAGCCGCGGCGCGCGTCGCTGCCGTGGTCAACCGCCTCGTTAACCGAATCGGCTCGAATGCCGAGTCCAGGGAGCGTCTCGCCGAGATCGAGATCCCCGAGGAGCTGCGCGACAATCTGGCGCTGTTCTTGCGCCTGGAGCGCCGTGTGCTTAGCGAGTATGATCCCGAGATCGCGGACCTGTTCGACAAGATTTTGACAGCCGAGATTGTGGTCAATGCCGGCAACCCCGGTACCTGCGCTGCCGACGAAGCCGTCGACGAGCAGGGCGTGCCCACCGCCGACGAGCCCACTGCCGTGGCATTTCGTGAGGTCGTCGATTTGATCGACAGCCTGCCGCTCGATAAGCAGCAGGTCATCGTTCGCGCCTTTACGAGCTTTTTCCATCTGGCAAACCTGTCGGAGGAGAACTACCGTGTGGCGCAGCTGCGCGAGCGCGAGGCCGGTGCGTCGACCGATACCGAGGTCGATCCTGCCAACGAGCTTACCGTTGCCTATCACCAGCTGGTGAATGAGCTGGGTGTCGAGGGTGCCAACGAGCTGCTCGACAAGCTCGAGTTCCACCCTGTCTTTACCGCACATCCCACCGAGGCCCGTCGTAAGGCCGTCGAGGGCAAGATTCGCCGTATCTCTAACCTGCTGGAGGAGCGTCCGCGTCTGGGCGGCTCCGACCTGGTGGAGAACGAGCGCCATATGCTGCAGGAGATCGACGCCCTGGTGCGTACGAGTCCCATCGCGCTCAAGAAGCCCACGCCGGTCGAGGAAGCCGATACCATCATCGACATCTTCGATAACACGCTGTTCGACGTTATCCCCGTTATCTATCGTCGTTTTGACGATTGGGTGCTGGGCGACAAGGCCGGTACTGTGCCGCCGCTGTGCCCGGCGTTCTTCCATCCCGGCAGCTGGATCGGTTCCGACCGCGACGGTAACCCCAACGTCACCGCCAAGGTGAGCCGTGAGGTCGCCGCCAAGTACTTTACGCACATGGTGCTCAAGCTCGAGGACAAGTGCCGCCACATCGGCCGCAACCTCACGCTCGAGGCTACCTACAGCAAGCCGTCGGCCGAGCTCATTAACCTGTGGAACCATCAGGTCGAGATGAGCCCTCGTTACACGGCCCGCGCCGAGCTGATCTCCGAGCACGAGCCGCATCGCGCCGTCATGCTCGTCATGGCCGACCGCCTGAACGCCACCGTCCGTCGTATCACCGACACCATGTACCACAGCGCCGACGAGTTCCTGGATGACCTGCGCGTCGTCCAGCGTTCGCTGGCCGCCTGCGGTGCCGTCCGTGCTGCCTACGGCCCGGTCCAAACCATCATCTGGCAGGTCGAGTCCTTCGGCTTCCATATGGTCGAGATGGAGTTCCGTCAGCACTCCGTGGTGCATGCCCGCGCCCTTAAGGATATCCACGAGAACGGTATCCATGGCGACCTGCAGCCCATGACGCGCGAGGTCATCGATACCTTCCGCGCTATCGGCTCCATCCAAAAGCGCTACGGCAAGAAGATGGCGCACCGCTACATCATCTCGTTTACCAAGAGCGCTCAGCATGTGGCCGACGTCTTTGAGCTGGCGCACCTGTCCTTTGCACACGAGGAGGATGTCCCCGAGCTCGACGTGATCCCGTTGTTCGAGCAGCTCGAGGACCTCGAGGGCTGCGTCGACGTGCTCGATCAGATGCTTACGCTGCCCGTGGTGCAAAAGCGCCTTGCCCAGACCAACCGCCGCATGGAGGTTATGCTGGGCTATTCCGACTCCTCCAAGGATGCCGGTCCTACCACGGCCATGCTCGCGCTGCACTCCGCGCAGGAGCGCATCGCCAAGTGGGCAGAGAAGAACGATATCGACCTGGTGCTCATGCACGGTCGCGGCGGTGCCGTGGGCCGTGGCGGCGGCCCGGCCAACAAGGCCGTGCTGGCGCAGCCCAAGGGTTCGGTCAACTGCTTCTTTAAGCTTACCGAGCAGGGCGAAGTCATCTTTGCCCGTTACGGCAACCGCACGCTGGCTCAGCGCCATGTTGAGTCCGTTGCCGCCGCAACGCTTTTGCAGTCGGCCCCGAGTGTCGAGAAGACCAACACCGAGACCACGCAGAAGTTCTGGGATATGGCCGAGAAGCTCAACACTGCAAGCCACGAACGCTATCTGGACCTGCTGAACACCGAGGACTTTACACCGTGGTTCTCGACCGTGACGCCGCTGACCGAGGTCGGTCTGCTGCCGATCGGCTCGCGTCCCGCCAAGCGCGGT
>CABUUE010000158.1 GCA_902494685.1 uncultured Collinsella sp. | reverse complement strand
TCGCCCGTGGTGGCGAGCGCGGATCTGTTGCGTAGGCTAGCGGGGGAGTGCGATTACGTTGTCGCCGTGGACCGCGGACTCGACGCGCTGCTGGGCGCTGGCCTGAGCTGCGACGTATATGTGGGGGATGCCGACACGGTGAGCGATGCGGGGCGCGCACTGGTCGATGCCGCCACCGACTTTGAAGTTGAGCGCCACGACCCGTACAAGGACTATACCGATCTTGCGTTGGCGCTCGATTCCGTCCGCCGTCGCTGGCCGGGTGCCGAAGTGGTTGCGACCTGCGCCACCGGCGGCCGTCCGGACATGGCGCTTTCCGTACTGGGCCTGCTCGCGGGCTACGAGGATGCCCCAGTCTGGATTGCCGAGGACGAGACCATGGCCCGCATTCTGCACGAAGGCGAATCGTGGACCATCGAAAGCGCAGAAGGCAAGACGTTCTCTATCATAGCCATTGCTCCTAAAACCGAGGTAAGCGAACACGGCCTAGAATGGGAGCTAGATCACAGTCCCTTGGGCCTGTTGGCCGATACGGGCATTAGCAACGTCGTCAGGTCAACAGCCACGATCCAAGTCCACACCGGCACCGTCATCGCTTACCTATATCGTTAGGCATTTAGAATCTGACCAAAAAAGTCCTTGCACGTCACGCCAACTTCCCCTATAGTATCTCCACGTCACGGGGGCGTAGCTCAGCTGGGAGAGCGCTTGACTGGCAGTCAAGAGGTCAGGGGTTCGATCCCCCTCGTCTCCACCATCGTGAATGCAAAGGCTTTCGGAATTCCGAAGGCCTTTTTTCATGCCAATACACATCGCGCCATAAACCCAATCCACACCAACAAAAAGTTGCACAATTTATTTCCCATCTCTGTACATAGTTTGTTGGATAAACGCAATTACCAGTACGCCTCGCTGGTCAATTCGGGCTTCAGGAGCATCCATAACCTCCGCTAGCACCCCAATATCCTGCGCTAATGTGAACAACATCCCAAAACAACCCCCTTGAACACGCTAAATGAACGATATGTTGTCCACCACAAGCCAAATCAGTTTCGCTACCAGCTTGTGCTAGGATACCTAACGTTACATGAGTTCAACTGTGCTCGCGGCTCCAGCAAGTCGCAAAACGCAGGGTCGATCAGCATCCGGCCGTAACGGCGGTGCCAGAAACACCACGAGCTCCAATAAAGAAGTCATGCGTCGTTATTTATTTGTGTTGAGTTAATTCCCTAGTGCAAATAATTAGTAGATTGTATGCCAAAACGTAGCAGTCTTCCAGCTGTTTGCGTGCGATTCAGTTTTGTACCCGCTTGACTGGATTGCACGCAGCCAGCTGGGGTCGCGTTCTTTTATGCGATACACGTCCGCGACTCTAGCAACTACACTCATCCATACCGTTCACGGTGGGGCAGAGCCACGTGCTTGTCTGACTGGGCTCAGGGTTTGAATATGGAGCGCCTTCGCGCATGAGCGCCCTGGCGAAGCCATACCCAAACCCCTTGAGCCACACGTAAGACGATAAGGGGGTGGTGCTCGTGTGGTATGTGATCCAGGTCATTAACGGTCGCGAAGACGTAATGCGCGAGCGCATCGAGCGCATGGTGCCGGCGAGCGCCATGCAGGAGCTCTTTTATCCCCAATTTCAAACCGAGATTAAAGTACACGGCGAATGGGTCAATACGACCAAGCCGCTCTTTCCCGGTTATCTTATCTGCGATACGGCAGATCCCCGTACCGTGCAACAGTATCTGCTGCGTATGGACGACTTTGCCCGTGTGTTATCCCAGGACGGTCAGTTTGTGCCGCTGGCAAAAGAAGAGGTCCAGCTTATTGGCGGCTTTACGCATAGGGGAGACCGCGTAGTGCCCATGAGCGAGGCCCTAAAAGACGGTGACCAGGTCATAGTGACGGCAGGTCCACTGTTGGGCCACGAAGGCCTTATCAAAACCATTAACAGACGCAAGAGCACTGCTTATTTGGAGCTCGACCTTTGCGGTCGACGCGTAACTACGCGCGTTGGCCTTGCCGTGCTTTCGGCCGAGCAGCGCGTCATGCGCAACCTTAAAAAGGCGATCGCCTAGTTGAAGGCGATCGCTACACAGAACAGGGAGGATCCCCGACCCGGGGACGAAGTCTTGGAAGAAAACGTGTCGGATAAAACTCAATTTGCAACGGATGCCCCTGCGGGGGCAGCGCTTATTGCTCAGGCCATGGACCGACGAGATGGCGCCGGCCGCTACAAGGCCATGCAGTCCATCATGGACTGGGATCGTTCGCGCTTGGTCTACCGCGCCGTCAAGCGCGCCTTTGACGTCGTGTTCAGCGGCTGCGTGCTGGCCGTCATCGCCGTTCCCAGCCTTGTGCTTGCCGCGGCCATCCGCCTTGAGAGCGAGGGCAACCCCTTCTACAGCCAGATCCGCGTGGGCCAGACCCACCGCGATGGCAGCCTGTCCACCTTCCGCATGTGGAAGTTCCGCTCCATGTACAAGGACGCCGACGAGCGCCTGGCAGATCTCAAGGAGCAGAACGAGATCGCCGGTGCCATGTTCAAGATGAAGGAGGACCCTCGCGTCACCAGGATCGGGAAGTTCATCCGCAAGCATTCCATCGACGAGTTTCCGCAGTTCCTGAACGTGTTCCTGGGCCAGATGTCCGTCGTGGGCCCGCGCCCGCCGCTGCCCAACGAGGTGGCCGAGTACACCGAGTTCGACCTGCAGCGCCTTGCTGTGAAGCCCGGGATTACCGGGCTCTGGCAGGTTACGGAGCGCAACTCAACCGGTTTTGATGGCATGGTCCGCCGGGACCTTGAATACATAGCCAAGCGCGGAATACTCATGGACTTCAAGATCGTCCTCCTAACTGTTCTGGAGGTCTTTAACGGGAGCGATGCGTACTAATGCCTAACCTTAATACCCGATTCGAATCGGAGAAGAAAATGAAGATTGCCGTCGCCGGAACCGGCTACGTCGGCCTGTCCCTCGCCGTCCTGCTCTCGCAGCACAACGAGGTGCACGCGCTGGACATCGTTCCCGAGAAGGTCCAGAAGATCAACAACTTCGTGTCACCCATCCAGGACTACGAGATCGAGCGTTTCCTGGCGGAGGCCAAGGTGGGGGAGCGCGAGCTCGACCTTCATGCTACCGTCGATGTCGCCGAGGCTTACACAGGTGCCGACTACGCCGTCATCGCCACGCCCACCAACTACGACTCGGACAGGAACTTCTTCGACACGAGCTCCGTCGAGGCCGCCATCGCCGCCGTGCGGTCGGTTAACCCGGACGCCTGGATCGTCATCAAGTCGACGATCCCCGTCGGCTACACCGCGGGCCTGCGCGAGAGGCTGGGCGACAGCAAGATCTTCTTCAGCCCGGAGTTCCTGCGCGAGAGCAAGGCGCTCTACGACAACCTGCATCCCAGCCGCATCGTGGTTGGCGCGCCGAAGGACGACGCCGATGCCGTCGCCGCGGCGAAAGGGTTCGCCAGCCTGCTCGCGCAGGGCGCCGACCCCGCCGAGCTGGAGCGCGTGAACCCCGACGGCTCCATCGGCATCCCGGAGCTCGTGCTGGGCACCACCGAGGCCGAGGCCGTCAAGCTCTTCGCCAACACCTACCTGGCCCTCCGTGTCGCCTACTTCAACGAGCTCGACACCTACTGCGAGGTCCGCGGGCTCAACACCCGCGACGTCATCGACGGCGTCTGCCTGGAGCCGCGCATCGGCAGCCACTACAACAACCCCAGCTTCGGCTACGGCGGCTACTGCCTGCCCAAGGACACCAAGCAGCTGCTGGCCAACTACAGGGACGTGCCCCAGAACCTGATCGAGGCCATCGTGGAGGCCAACCGCACCCGCAAGGACTTCGTGGCCGACGAGGTGCTGCAGATGGTGTGGGACCGCGTCTACGAGGGCAAGCCGAAGCCGGTCGTTGGCGTCTACCGCCTGACGATGAAGTCGAACTCCGACAACTTCCGCGCGAGCTCCATCCAGGGCGTCATGAAGCGCGTG
>CABUUE010000157.1 GCA_902494685.1 uncultured Collinsella sp. | reverse complement strand
CGGGCCTGCTCCAGGATCTCTCGCGCGCGCTCGCCGGCGACGTCGACCTTAAGGTGCGTGCCAGAATCGATATCAATCGCGGCCTCGTCTCCTGTGCCTTCGCGGCCCTCGGATTCGGCATCGGTGAGGTATGCCGAGAGCACCTCGAGCATCTGCTGCTCGGTGGGACGATCGCACTGCTCGACTGAGAGACCCTTCATGATGATTTGGACGAGCGCTTCATCGCCCTCGCAGCGCGGCTCGAGCAGTGCCGGCTTGGTCTTGGTCTTTACGAGATAGAACGAGCCGGTTGCAGCGGCGTCCGTCGACTCAAAGTCAAACGGTTTGCGACCGCTGTAGAGCTGGTACAGAATGTTCGAAAGCGCATAGACGTCGATTGCCGGCGAACGGCGAAGGGCCGCGATGCCTTCGATATCCTGCGTGAGCATCTCGGGCGCGGCGTATGCGGGCGTGGCAAAGCGCCAGATGTCGGCGCGCCGGGTGATCGTGTCGTCGCCGAGAGCCATGGTCGCGGAGCCCATGTCGATGAGGCAGGGGTCAAAGGAGCAATCGGCAATCTGCTGCTCGAGCGTTCGGCTGGTGGTGCGGAACATAATATTGGCAGGCGACAGGTCGCGATGGACGACCGGATTCACGAGGCCTTGGGTCATCAAGAGCGCATGAAGCACGGCGTTTCCGACGGCGGCGACCATCTGGGTGGTCAGCCCGCCCGAGGCGTCGTGAGGAAGCAGGGGCAGCGCCTGCTTGAGTGAGGTGCCCTCGACCCACTCCATGAGGATGAGCGGGTCATCCTCGCACGATCCATAGCCATAGACGCGCGGAAATCCGCGCAGGTGCGAGACGGTACACAGATGACGGTACTCCTCGAACAGCGCAGCGGTGTTGGCCAGGTGCGCGGCCGATTGCTCGGCGGAGCGGTCGGGGGCTTGGCCGGAAAGGATGGCGTTGTCCTTGAGTAGCTTGACGGCAAAGACCTCGCCGCTCGTGTTGGTCGCGCGCAGCACGTGCCCGATGTTGCCGTTGTTGCGGTGGGCCGTCTGGAGAATAAGCGTCATAAACCGACGCTTGGCGTCGTCCTCGGCGCTGGGGTCGACCGCCACGGCGGTATCGAACGTATCGAGACGGATGAGTTTGTCGCCATAGGCGCTATCGGTAGTATCCATGGCGTTCCTTTGTCTGGCATGGGTTGCCGCGCGTACACGTGAGCAGTGCGGATATCGGTAAAGTACCATGATAGCTGCACTGCTCACGTATACCGCTGAGTATTGTCGTTTACGACGCAGAAGGTAGAAGACGAAAGACGGACGGCGACCGTCTTCCGATCGCCGTCCGCGCTAGTCCACAATGACAAGGAATGTCGTGTAGAGACCCAGATGGAGCCTGTCGCTGTTGGCGATTTCCACGGGGGGATAGACTTTGCCGGGCTCTCGTTGGTCGCGGGGCGGCTCAATCACAATATCGCCGTCGCCTGCGCCCGATTCGAGTACTGTGCCGTTGGTCGACCCAAGGCCCTGGGCGTACCAGTGTTCACCCTCGAGCCAAATACGAAGATGCTCGCGCGATGCGTCGGCGCCTACATCGGTGATGCTGGGCGAGGTTTTGGGCAAAGAACCAATCACGGTGCCGTGCGGATCGCGTGTGAGGGGATGGATTTGCATGTCGGCGCAGTTGTCGGCATGGGTTCTGAGCAGACCGAGGTTGGGAGCGACGGTGTGCGGCTGCTCCAGGCTGCTCATAAAGCCACGTCCGACGGTAGTTTCGGTGGTGCCAAAGTGCCCGCCCGTCTTGTTGTCGCAAAAGCGCTCGACGGTGGCCACGCCCTGAACGGGATCGGCGAGCGCCCCCGTTGCTACAAAGAGCATCAAGAAGAGCGTGCTTTTTTCACGCACGGCATTGCCGTCAAAGTTGTCGATGCGATTGAGGGCATTTGCATATAGGCGGCTGTCCAGCTTGTAGCTGGCGAGAGCCGACATCATTTCGTTGGCGGCCGGACCGCGATAGTGCTCGGCGATTGCCTGATAGGCGGACTCGCCGCCGCCGAGCTTGCTGCAGATTGCCGCGGAAAGGTTGAGCGTGGTGACGGTAAAGTCGCTGTAGATGGCGGGCGCGCACTGGTCAGGCTTGCGATGGACGATGTAACGGGTAAGATACGAGCGGTTGGAAGAGCATTTCTCGAGCAAGGTGCTGCCGAGATAAGAGTTTCCATTGATGAGCATTCGGGCGATCTCGAGATGTTTAAGACCGCCGAACGAGCGAATATCGTTATAGAGGACCGAGCAAGGTGTCTCTGCTGCCACGGATACCTCCTTTGATTGCTTCCTAGCCAATAAGGCGATAGGAATTAATGGCCCCGGTGGGCGACGTATTAAATGGCTGCGCAATATGTAGCGTAACCAAAGCAACATTATAGGCCACATGTTCGAAATTGCAGGAAGACCGAGAGATTTGGTTTGGACTGGACGGAAATCCCTCTCTGTCTTGTTCTGTAACATTTGGGGCCGGTTTTGCTCCGCAGCCGTTACAGATTGAGATAATCGGCCGGGCCCACCTCGTCCGCCTCGTCATCTGTGGTTTACGTGGGGGCATACGGAGTACGGGTATACTAACCGGCGGCGAATCTGCTCCATCGCTTAGGGCTGCTGCGTCTGGACGGCGCGTGATAGGGCTGCCAAAGCGATCGCCAGCGTGCTGAGCAACGTCCTCTCTGTGCGCACCCGTTTTTGTATGTATTAGCGCACTACCAAGCACGCCTGCGCGGCCGCATGCCGCGCCCATTGCGCGTGCAGATAAGGAACAACAACATATGCGTAATTCTGTATCCGACGTCACCGACGCCGAGATCCTGGACGAGGCCCGCGAGGCCATGACCCAGGCTGCCTTCGATGCCGCCGATGAGGCCAATGCCGCCCAGGCCGTCGAGTCCGCCACCGAGAGCCTGCCCGCCTTTGACGAGCTGGGGCTTTCGGACGAGATACTCCGTGCTATCGAGAACCTGGGCTATACGGCGCCCACGCCCGTTCAGGCCGGCTCCATCCCCGTGGTGCTCGAGGGCCGCGACCTGCTTGCCGCCGCCCAGACCGGCACCGGCAAGACGGCCGCCTTTTTGCTGCCGACCATGAACAATCTGGAGCACATCGCTCCGCCCAAGCCCGTGCGCGAGCGCGGCGGCCGCAACCGTCGCCGCGGTGCTAAAAAGCCCGAGGGCAACGGCCGTGGCCCCGTGATGCTCGTCATCACCCCCACGCGCGAGCTTGCCCAGCAGATCGACGAGGTCGCGAGCAAGATCGCCGACGTCACCGGCCATGTCGCCGTGACCGTCGTGGGTGGCGTGAGCTACAAGCCGCAGACCGCGGCACTCAAGTACGGCTGCGATATCTTGGTCGCCACGCCGGGCCGTCTGGTCGACCTGATCGAGCAGGGCGCCTGCCACCTGAACGAGGTCAAGGTGCTGGTACTCGACGAGGCCGACCGCATGCTCGACATGGGCTTTTTGCCCGCCGTCCGCCGCATTGTGCGCGAGACGCCGGCCGAGCGTCAGACGCTGCTGTTCTCGGCGACGCTCGACGAGGAGGCCGTGGGCGAGATCACCGACCTGGTGAGCGACCCGGCCCGCGTGGAGATCGCGCCCGCCACGTCGACTGCCGACACCGTCGACCAGTTTGTGTTCCCGGTGTCCATCGAGGCCAAGAACAACCTGTTGCCCGAGTTTCTCAAGAAGGAGGGTCCGGAGCGCACCATTGTCTTTATGCGCACCAAGCATCGCGCCGACAGCTGCTGCCGTCGTCTGGAGCGTAAGGGCATCAAGGCCGCCGCGATTCACGGCAACCGCAGCCAGGCCCAGCGCGAGCGCGCGCTTTCTGCCTTCCGCGACGGCACCGTCGACGTGCTGGTGGCAACCGATGTTCTCGCCCGCGGCATCGACATTAGCGACGTGCGCTACGTCGTGAACTTTGACGTGCCGGCCGAGCCAACCGACTACATCCACCGCATCGGCCGCACGGGCCG
>CABUUE010000156.1 GCA_902494685.1 uncultured Collinsella sp. | reverse complement strand
TCGGTCGCCAGCAGCTTGGCAAGAGCCGCCACTTGAGCCGGCGCGATACCGGACTCTGTCAGCGAGACGCCCGCACCCTTAAGGTAGGCGATCATCTCGTTCACCAGCAGGTTTGCGACCGTCTGAGCCTCCTTGCCAGCCATGCCGGCAGCAGCGGCCTCAAAGAACTCGGCAAACTCGGGGTCGCCGGCAATCTGCTCGGCGTCGGCCGTCTTAATGCCAAAGTCGGCTTCAAAACGGACGCGCTTGGCATCGGGCAGCTCAGGGATCTCGCCACGGCAGCGGTCGATGAACTCGTCGTCCAGATCGAACGGCGCCAGGTCGGGATCGGGGAACAGGCGGTAGTCGTCGGCCGTCTCCTTCACACGCATAACCACGGTGCGCTTGCGGCTGGGCTCCCAGTGGCGGGTCTCCTGATAGATGATGCCGCCCTCCTCGAGCACCTCGGCCTGGCGGCAGATCTCGTAGGCAAGACCGTCGTGCAGGCTCTTAAACGAGTTGAGGTTCTTGAGCTCGGTCTTGGTGCCCAGCTTGGTCTCGCCGCGGCGGCGCAGCGAGACGTTGCCGTCGCAGCGCATGGAGCCCTTCTCCATGGAGCAGTCCGAAATGCCCAGCGTTACAAAGATGCGACGGAGCTTCTCCATAAACAGGCGCGCTTCCTCGGGCGTGCGCAGATCGGGCTCGGTGACGAGCTCAATCAGCGGCGTGCCGCAGCGGTTGTAGTCGACGAGTGACTCGGCCGCGGCGGTAATGCGGCCCTCGGCACCGCCCACATGGACCATCTTGGCAGCGTCCTCCTCCATGTGGATGCGCAGGATGCGAATGGGCACCGTGTAGGAACCGTCCTCGCGACGCTCAGGCATCTGCAGGTTGGACGCATCATAGCTGGCCAGATGGCCGGCGCGCTGGTTGCCCTCGCGCATGGTCGACGTCATGGACGTGGACAGGCCCTCGGCGTTGGCCGAGGCGCTCGCCAGACTCTGGGCCTCGGCCTCGCCAAATGCGCAGTCGGGGCGCTCGGCGGCACCGCGACCGGTCACGTCCAGGTCCAAGTGACCGTACATGGCAAAAGCGACCGGACCCTGCGTAGTCTGGAAGTTCTTGGCCATATCGGGATAGAAGTAGTGCTTGCGGTAGAACATCGAGTGACGCTGGATCTCGCAGTTGGTGGCAAGACCGGCCTTGACGATGCTCTCGATGGCGCGCTTGTTAGGCACCGGCAGGGCGCCGGGCAGGCCCAGGCACACCGGGCACACGTTGGCGTTGGGCTCGTCATCGTGGCTGAGCTTGCAGTTGCAGAACATCTTGGTATCGAGTGCGGTGAGCTCGGTATGGATCTCCAGGCCGATCACGGCCTCCCAATCCTGCAGGACCTCGGAAAGCTCCTTCATTACAGCTCGCCTCCCTTCCCGGCAAAATCGGGCGCGACGGAAAGCGCGGGCGCACCCGTAGCGGCATCGGCAAAGCCGCGCTCCAGGGCGCGGGCAAACGTGAGCAGCTGACGGTCCTTAAAGGCCGGACCCACCAGCTGGGCAGAAACGGGCAGCTGAGTATCCTCGCCCAGGCCCAGCGGCACCGAGATGCCACCGTTGCCGCAAATGTTGAGCGAGATGGTGTACAGGTCGGAAAGGTACATCTGCGTGGGGTCGCTGATCTCGCCAAACTTAAAGGCCGTGCGCGGCGAGGCGGGCATGAGGATGGTGTCCACCTTGGCATACGCGGCGTCGTAGTCCTGCGTGATGAGCGTGCGGGCCTTTTGCGCAGCGTAGTAGTACTTGTCGTACACGCCCGAGCTCAGCAGGTAGGCGCCGAGCATCTGACGGCGCTTGGCCTCGGCGCCAAAGCCGTGGGCGCGCGACAGCGAGCTCTGGTCGGACAGGTTGGCGCAGCCCTCCTCCTGATAGCCGTAACGAATGCCGTCGAAGCGAGCCAGGTTGGAGAACGCCTCGGCCGGGCCGATGACGTAGTAGGCAGCGATGGCGGCGTCCAGGTGCGGCAGGTCGACCTCGACCAGCTCGGCGCCCTGGTTCTGCAGCTCCTGGGCGGCGCGCTGAACAGCGGCCTTGACCTCGGGCGTCAGGCCCTCGGCCTCCATAAACGCAGGAATGATGCCCACGCGCTTGCCCTCGATGCTGTCGTTGAGATGCTCGGTAAAGTCGACGGCACAGTCCTGGCTGGTGCAATCGTACGGATCGTGGCCCGCGCCGGTAAGCGCGTTCATGGCCAGCGCGACATCCTCGACCGTGCGGCCGAAGGGGCCCACCTGGTCAAGCGACGAGCCAAAGGCAACCACGCCGTAACGGCTCACGGCGCCATACGTGGGCTTAAAGCCCACCACGCCGCACAGCGATGCCGGCTGGCGAATGGAGCCGCCGGTGTCCGAGCCCAGCGAGAGCGCGACCTCGCCCGCGGCGACGGCCGCAGCGGAGCCGCCCGAGGAGCCACCGGGCACGCGCTCGGTATCCCAGGGGTTGTTGGTGCGGTGGAACGCCGAGCTCTCGGTGGAGCTGCCAAAGGCAAACTCGTCCATGTTGGCCTTGCCCATGGGCAGGCAGCCGGCGTCGAGCATGCGCTGGACGCAGGTGGCGGTGTAGACGCTCTGGTAATCCCCGAGCATGCGGGAGGCGCAGGTGGTGCGCGTGCCCACGAGGTTCATGTTGTCCTTGATGGCCAGCGGCACGCCCGCGAGCGGGGGCAGCGGCTTGCCTGCGGCGCGGTCGGCATCCACGCGCGCAGCGGCCTCGAGTGCAAGCTCGGGCGCCACCTGCAGGAATGCCTGGACCCCGCCCTCGCGCGCCTCGATGGCGGCAAGGGAGGCCTGGGCCACCTCGGTAGCGGTAAAGTCGCCGGCGGCAACGCCCGCGGCGATCTGGGCGGCGGTAAGGGAATCGAAGCTTAGCGCCATTACTCGCTCTCCCCCTCTCCCAAAATGGACGGCACGCGGAAGTAGCGGTCGCGCGCGCTGCCGGCGTTTTCGAGCGCGACGTCGAGCGGCAGGTCGCGCTCGGGCTCGCGCAGGTCATCGCCCATCACGTTGGACAGGCTTCCGATGGGATGGAACGTGGGCTCCACGTCGGGCAAGTCATATTGCAAGACGGGCTCGAGCATCTGGACGGCGTCGTTCATGTAAGACGTCATCTGGGTGAGCTCGTCATCGGTCAGTGCGATCTTTGCGTACTCGGCGATGCCGCGCACGTCTTTCTCGCTGAGTGCCATAGGCGCTCCCTTCCGCATAACAGTTAAACCGTTCCAGTATACAGGGCAACGCCGACTTGGAGCAGGCGCTTTACCCAAATGCAGCGAAAACGTAACGAGGGCGGCGGGTTGGCACGCGGCGGGCTGACGGTTCTGTAGCGAAACCACACCGTCCATAGCGAAAACCGTCGCGCACACAGTGAAGACTGTCTCGCCCACAACGAAGACCATCACAACATTCGACGTTTTTCGCCAAAATCGAGATTTTCATCGAATGTTGTGATGGTTCGGAAGTCCCGACCACCACAAAGGTGCCTGTCCCCATTGTGGTGGTTCTGGAGAATGTCTTATGCCGAGGCTTTGGCCTTGCGGCGCTTGCAGACCGCGTGGATCACGATGTCCAGCAGCAACAGTACGATGGCCACGACCACGATGAGCACGGCAAACTCGCGCTTGCCCCAGTGGCGGCCGGCCAGCGACTTTTGCTTGTCGACGTCCTTCTTGTTGTACTTGGTGCGCACGCAATGCACCAGCAGGCGATGGTCGTTCACGCCGTAGGGCGTGCAGGTGACGAGCGTCACCTTGTCGGCGCCGGGCTCGATAGTCAGCGACTCCATCTCCTCGGGCAGTACCACCTCGGAGTCCACCATCTTGTAGGCGAGCGTCTTGTTCATGGTGTGCAGCAGCACCAGGTCGCCGGGCTCCAGCGAGTGGATGTCGTCGAACATGCTCAGGTTGCGCATGCCCGAGTGCGCGGTGAGCACGCAATGCGTCGAGGTGCCGCCCACCGGCAGGCTCGTGCCCTCCAGGTGGCCGACGCC
>CABUUE010000155.1 GCA_902494685.1 uncultured Collinsella sp. | reverse complement strand
GTTGTGCTCGCCGTCGTTGGCAATGGCCTGGGCGCGCAGCTTGGGCAGCACGGCGGTCATGGCCTCGCGGGCAGCCTTGAGCTTGCTGGCGCGAATCTGGGCACCCTCGGGCTCGTAGAACGCACGCTCGCAAGCGCGGCCGCAGGGATGCGGGCAGATGGTGCCGGTGATAAACGGCAGGGCGTTGCGCTCGATGATGATGTTGAGCGCGTCCTCGAAGCGGCCCTCGTCAACAGCCGCCAGATAGGCGGGAATATCCTGCTGGATGGGACAGCTCGTGCGGCACGGCGTGGTAAAGCAGTCGGAAAGCGGGCTCTTACCGGCGACCTTGCGGTCGGGCAGCGGGCGCAGCGGCTTCTTGTAGAGCGGGTTGGTGAGCGAGTCGGTCTGAATCGCGGTCACGGCCTCGAGCGAGACGCCCGCAAACGGCTTGCCATCCAGGTCGGTAAACTCGCCGGCCATCTGGCTAAAGCGCTCGTAGCCACCGGGCTTGAGCACGTCGGTCGCCAGGGTGACGGGCCAAATGCCGGCATCATACAGGGCGCGGATGTTGTAGACCGTGGCACCACCGGAGTAGCTGATGCGCAGCTTACCGTCAAACTGCTCGGTAATGCGGCGGGCGGCCTCGATGGTCAGCGAGAACAGCGAACGGCCGGACATGTACATCTCGGTAGAGGGCAGCTCGTTTCTCGTCACGTCGACGGGGAAGGTGTTGGTCAGCTTGACGCCAAACTCCAGGCCGCGCTCGGCGCACAGGGCAATCAGGCGCTCGAACATAGGCACGGCATCGGCCCACTGCAGGTCCTCACGGAAGTGCGTGTCATCGAAAACGATGTAGTCAAAGCCCAGCTCGTTCAGACGCTGGCGGGCAAACTCATAGCCCAGCAGCGTGGGGTTGCACTTGATGTAGGTGTTGAGACCCTTCTCGGTAATCAGATAGGTCGCGATGCGCTCGATCTCCGCCGGCGGGCAGCCATGCAGCGTGGACTCGGTAATGGAGTTGGAGACGCGCGCCGGGATGGACTCGACAAACGCGGCATCGACATGCTCAAACTTGTCCAGGTTAGCGAGCGCCCACGTGCGGCACTCGTTCCAAACCTCGGAGCCGCTGGCGTCCTTCATGCCCTCAATGTACGCATCGACCTTGGGGCTCTTGATGCCCTCGAGGTCATAACCCACGGACATGTTGAAGACAAAACCATCCGGGCTGCCCAGGCCGTACTCGCGAGCGATCAGGTGGCAGGCAAACCATGCCTTCACGTACTCGGCAAAGGCCTGCGGAACCTCGAGCTCGGTCGACCACTCGCAGTTGTAGCACTCGTCCTGCGCCACGATGCAGGGCTTGTTCACACACTTGGAGAGCTCCTCGCCGTCCATAACCTGAACGGTCTTGAGCTCAAAGAAGCGGGAACCGGCCACGTAGGATGCCACGATGTTCTGGGCCAGCTGCGTATTGGGACCGGCGGCCGGGCCAAACGGAGTCTCGATGCGCTCGTCAAAAATGGGAAGCGCGCCCTCCTGGTTGGTCGTGACCATCTTGCGCACGCCAAAGACGGCGCCCTGAGTCTTGTGCTCCTCGATGATCCAGTTCATCAGCTGCGAAAACGGGATCGGCCTCATGATGTCGCTCATAATGAGCTCCTCTCTGTAACGCCCGGCGAGACCGCGCGACGGGCGCAAATACGGTGTAGCGCTAGCACAGCGCCGGCGACCCCGCGGAGGCCGCCTATACGCGCGTCGAACGCGGCGAAACATCCGACGCGCGTGAATCTACTTGTAATTAGTAGGTGCGTTCGTTGAGCGTGCTCCAGAGCTTCTTGGACTCAGCCATGGTCCACGCGTTGATCTTGTCCTCATCAATGCCAACGAACTCGCGATCCTTGTACAGGACGCGGCCGTTGATGATGGTGGTGCGGCAGTTTTTGCCCATCATGCCAAAGAGCATGTGGCCGTCGATGTTCTCCTCGCTCAGCGGCGTAAAGGGCTTGTAGTCCATGACGATGACGTCGGCGGCAGCGCCGGCCTCGAGCACACCGAGTTTGCGATCGAAGTACTTGCTGGCCATCTTGGCGTTGTTCTCGAACAGCATCGTCATTGCCTCGCACCAGCCCACGTTGGGCATAGCGGCGTTGTGACGCTGAATGATCAGGAAGACCTTGAGGCTCTCGAGCATATCGTGGGTGTAGGCATCGGTGCCCATGCACACGGGGATGCCGCGGCGGAAGAACTCGAGCACGGGGGCGCAGCCCACGGCGTTGCCCATATTGGATTCGGGGTTGTTGACGAGCCAGGTGCCGGACTCCTTGACGATATCCATCTCGGCAGGCGTCACGTGGATGCAGTGGCCCAGCATGGTGTCGGGACCCAGCAGGTTGTGCTGCAGCAGGCGCTCGACGGGGCTGATGCCGCCGCGGTTGAGGCGGGAATCCCACACGTCGTTCATGCCCTCGCACACATGGATGTGGAAGCCGGTCAGGCCGTTGTTGGCCTCGGCCATCTTATCCATGGTCTCGTCCGAAAGCGTAAAGGTGGCATGTCCGCCAAACATGGCGGCGATCATATGGTTGTCGTTATCGCGACGCTCCTTGGCGGCCCACTGGGCAAATTCGGCGTTCTCGGCAATGGCCTGGTCGCATTTTTCCTGGCCGCGGCGATCGGAGACCTCGTAGCACAGGCACGAACGCATGCCCAGCTCCTGAGCTGCGTCCTTAATGGTAAAGAGGCTACCCGGGATCTCACAGAAGCTCGCATGGTGATCGAAGATCGTGGTGACGCCGTCGCGGATGGAGTCCAAGATCGTGGCATAGGCGCTGGCCTTGGTGCCGTCGAGCGTCAGGTTGTCGTCGATCTTCCACCACTGCTGCTCAAGATTCTCCAGGAAGTTGGTGGGGTTGCAGCCCTTGATGGCAAGGCCGCGGGCTAGACCCGAATAGATGTGGGTGTGGCAGTTGATGAGTCCGGGCATGATGAGGTTGCCCTGGGCGTCGACGTACTCGGCATCCGGGTACTTGGCCTTGAGCTCGCACTCGGGGCCCACTTCGACGATCGTATCTCCGTCAATGGCGACCGCACCGTTTGGAATAAACGGGGTCTGAGCGTTGCGGGTAAAGACGGAACCGTTAGCGACCAGAAGCATGGATGCTCCCTTCGACATCAGAGGCGGGGTTTGACACCTCTGACATGGCGGAGTGCGAAGCGCCGGCCTACACCGGAAACGGGCCCTCTCCCGTCAACGCTTCACCAAAGGGACAAACCCTTTGAAGTGCGGCTTGGCGCCGCATGACGTCGGCGGACGAAGCGATGCGTCCGCCGACGAATAGCACCGAATTGGTTACTTCTTGCTCTCGGGCAAGACCAGATCCACGGCAGCGTCCTTGGCAGCATCGATGTGCTGGGCCACGACCGGCGTCTGCGGAAGGATCAGGTTAAGAACAATGGCCATGATGGCGGTGGGGGTTACGGCATTGGAGCCGATGACGGTGGAAACCCAGGTGGGCATACCCTCGCCGGCAAGGCAACCGCTGGCCATCCAGATACCCAGGCCAAAGACGACGGAGGTACCGACGATGGTGGTAGTGCGCTGCGTGAGGCCCTCGCGGGTGAACATGCGCACGCCGTTCATGGTGATGGTGCCAAAGACGCCGACGGTCGCGCCGCCGATGACGGGCTGCGGGATAGCGGAAAGGACGGCAGAGAGCTGCGGGAACAGACCGGCGATGGCAAAGACGGCCGCGATGATCACAAAGACCCACTTGTTGACGACCTTGTTGGAGCAGATGATGCCCACGTTCTGGCCAAGGGCGCTGGTGGGAAGACCGCCCAGCAGGCCGCCGACCATAGAGGTGAGGCCCTGGGACACGATAGCGCCGGAAAGCTCGCGCTCGGTGGGCATACGGTCGATGGAGCCCAGGCAGGCAGCGGAGACGTCGCCGATAACCTGGATGGCGACCATGGGGAACACGACGGCGAGGGTAATGCAGACCTCGGGATCAAACTCGAGTGCGTAGGGCATGAGCTTGGGAAGGGC
>CABUUE010000154.1 GCA_902494685.1 uncultured Collinsella sp. | reverse complement strand
GGGGGAGCCAGTCCCCTGGCTCGCCCGCTTTCAATCATGTAAATCGCCGTATCTACTCTGCAGACGAAGATCCACCATCAACGATTGCCTGCTCGGACTCAGGAATCCCATCGGCACCCGTACTCTGTTCTTGCTCCACCTCTTCGCTGATTGCGGAGGCGGGGGTCGAGCCCTTTGCACCCACGATGTAGGCAGCCCCAAATCCTAACGCAATGGCAATCAAGGTCAAAATCACGTAGACAGGCCAATGGCGCTTAATATACGAAAACACGTTGACTCCTTAGAGCTCCGTCTACGAACGGCGGATAACCTCGGTCACGACCTCGGATACCGTGGCAATGTTCGTCGGGTTGACATTGTGGGGCAGGTCGTCCTCGGTACGAGCGCAAGCCAGACGCGTGCCGTCCACGCCGGCGATGGTGAGGGCTCGGCGGCTCGCCTCGAGCGCGGCATAGGCATCGGTCTTGGCATAGGGCATCTCGAGCGCGCCACAATCGACATGGAACGACTTGCACACCTTGCTGACCAGGTTCATGATGCGGCGATCGCCCTTGAGCAGCTGCTGTTCGCCCTCGACCGTCACCACCGAAAGCCTACCGGCGCCGACGGATTCAAGATTGATGAAGAATACGCCGCGGAGCTTATCGCGATGCGAAGCCAAGAAGGCCTTCATGCCGGCGCCATCACAATCCGAGGCGCCCGTTGCCACAAACCAGATATCGTGACCGAGCAGCTCATCATCGCCCATAGAGGCGACAGCCGAGAGCATATCTTCGGAAGAAGCGCCATCGGAAGACGTAGCGCCGCCCTTCCAGCCATCGTTATCGTCCTCGAAGTTATCCCACGAACCGATACCGCGACCGGACTTCTTGGCATCGTAATCGTCTTCGACGCCCAGCCAATCACTCATGCTGTCCTGCTCGTTTTTCCTTTTACGACCGAACAGGCCACCCAGGCCGCGTTTGCGAGACTTGGGTGCCGCCGGGGCGGGAGCCGAAATGGTCTCGATCGGCTGCGCGCCCGACGCAACGGGCATAGAAGGCGCAACGGGTGCCGATGTGGGTTCGGGACCCTGGGCAGTAGCAAAGGGGTCGTTGACCTGGGCAGAGGGATCGGGAAGGTCGAACAGCGACGTGCGAGACGCAAAGTTTGCCTGCTTCATAGACGGCAGCGACGGATCGGGGACCGAAGCCAGCGGAGACGAGGAAGGTGCAGGCGACGGTGCCGACGCCGGATCGGGAACATTCATCTGCGGACGCGGCGATGCCTGGGAGGAAATCTGGGCCATAAGGGAATCGACCGTTTCGTCCTGGGTGGGAGCGACATTGGCAACCGTGGCACCGGAACCACTCGGGGTCGGCATGGTGAAAATCTGCGTGGAGTAAGGCCTCGACTCATCCGTCTCGGGAGTCTCGGAAACCGCAGGCACTTCCTCCTGCTCGACCTCGGTCGAATCACCTTGATCGGCTGCCGCGTATTGCTCTTCGTCAGAGTTGGCCTCGACGGACTCGTCCTCGGCGGCATCTTGGATTTCGGCAGCATCAATGGGCTCGTCATCGTCTGCCGCGTCGCCCTGCTCATCGGAAACAGGAAGGGGCTCGGCAATTGCGGTGCCTTGCTTTTCAAACGTTATCGTGGAATCGAACTGCGCGGCATCAAACGACATGGTGCTATCGACGTGCTGCTGAGCCTCGAAAGACGTTGTTGCCTCAACAACATCCGCTGACGTCGGTTGCTGGGACTCAAAGGACGTCGTAGCTTCGGCAGCGTCGACGGGCCCGGACTGCATAGCCTCGTTCTGCTCGAACTCTTGCGCCGCGCGCTCACGTGCCGCCTCGGCTGCCTGCTGCTGAGCGATAGCCTCCTGCTCGGCAGCCTCGCGTGCGGCAGCGCGCTTCTCCTCGAAATCGTCGACAAATTTCCTGCCCTTTGCAAGCGCACCCTTAAAGAAGCTGGAAGCGCTGGCGCCAATCGAAGAGAACGCGGATGCAATATCGGCATGGGGCGTTGCCGCGGGAATCTCGGCCGAGAAATCAGTATCGCTCTCGTAAGACACGCGCCCCGGCTGTTCAACGTAATCGTCGTCAGACTCGTCCGCAACGTCTTGCGCCGGCGCGGCGGGAGCCAAAATGTCCAGTCCTGCCGCGGGATCGATCGCAGACACCGCCTCGGGCTCGGCAACGGTAACCGCGGCAGACTCATCATCCGCAGTGACAACGGGCGCAGGCTCGGGCTCAAACGTCGGCTCCTCGCCCTCCTCGTAATCGAGCGTGCAGGACTCGGGAAGCATTCCGAGCGCACGGATGGCATCCGAACCAAAGCGGATGTTGCCGGCGGCGTTGCGATAGAGCTTGGGCTCGGGCTCGGCCGCGGCAGGCTCCTCCGCCGGCTCAGCAGCGGGAACCTCGTCATTGAACTCTTCGGCCTGGACAGCCTGATTCTGATCCTCGGGCACGATGGCGCCAATCAGCGTCTCGTCGGCAGACGCACCCTCAAAGCCCTCGATCTGCTCGTCAAAAGCCTCGCCCTGTTCGGGCTCGGTTTGAGCGTCGGGAGCAATCGGCTGACCGAACTCGTCCTCGGCGTAGGTAGGCTCTTCGTACTCGATGGTGTTGCCGTAGTCGTTTTGCTGCTGGGCCGCGGCATACTCCGCCGCCGCGCGCGCCATTTCCTCGGCACGACGTTTCTGCTCCCCAAAATAGGTATCGAACGGAACATCGTCGGGAAACTCGTTCTCGCCCTGGAAGGGAGCAACGTTGTCCATAACGCCGAGCATAGCGGCGACAGAAGACTTGTTGCACACCGCGCCGGACGTATAGGGAAGAATGTGGCGGTTAGAGATGATGTTTGCCGCGTTGGCAAGTGCAACGAGGGAAGCGAGGATCGCGACAATCCACAGCAGAACCTTGAGCGCGCCGGGGAGCGGCAGGATACGCAGGATGGCAACGGCAGCAGGGGCAACCGTGGCAACGGGCAACAGCTTGGCGATGAGCGCACGATACGAAGCATAGGGCTCGCGGGCGAGCAGCTCAGCACGGGGAGAGTCGTAGTGTGCGACAACGACCACCGGGCGGTTGCGCGGAGACGCGAGCGGGCCCGAGGCCTTGTGGTAGGCGATGACATTTTGGCTCACGCCCGTCTTGCCCAGGCGCGAAACCACGGGGTGGCCCGTGCGCTCGAGCACGTAAAGAACGGCGCCGACGATTGCCAGCAAGGTGCCGACCAAGCCGATACCACCGCCGATGCCCATCAACAGGGCGCCGGCAAACGCAAGAATACCGGTAACGGCAAATGCCAACCTACTGGGCGCCGGGGCATTGAACTCCTGAACCTCGGGATCAAAGCCGTGGTTGCGGAAGATCTGAGCGATATCCTCGGCAGCCAAGCGCTCTTCTTCGCTGCATGCCGGCGTAATGCCGGTGTTCTGCAGCAGGTGGTTAATATAGTTCTGGGTGTTCGCCATGTGCGCTCCACATCCATAATCCGACAAATAGGCCCAATGCATGCACATTAGAACCGTATATAGTCGAAAGTATACCCCGAGCGAGCGCAAACGACCGAATTCGGGCCATCTTAACGCCCCGAGCGGACAAGGATATAGCCTAATCTCCATATCGGACTAAAATCATGGCAGCAAACTACCTTCTTATGCGAGGACTCTATGACGGCAAGCGACGCGACCGCGACAATTAAAAAGGGAAGTTCGGAGCCCAGTTTCGATAAAACGGCTCAGCGCATCCTCAACCTTTTCTTTGTGCTCAACAGCTCCCCCGAACCGCTGACGACCGAGCAGATTGTCTTGGATTCTGACCTAGGATATGGCTCGGGCAACATCGACTCGGATAAGCGCAAGTTTCGGCGCGATCGTGACAAACTGCTCGAGCGTGGCATCTTAATCAAGGAGGTTCGCCCCGCCGGTGCGCAGGAGACCGAGGAAAGCTCGTGGACAATCGACCGCGAGCACACGTTTGCTGCAGGCGGCCTCATCACCGCAGACGACGCCGACATCCTACTCAACGCCATCGACCAG
>CABUUE010000153.1 GCA_902494685.1 uncultured Collinsella sp. | reverse complement strand
CTCACAGGCGCCCGCTTGCTCCCCCAGCAAGCGGGCGCTTCGTTTTTGACATGGCATTGAACCAGAAGAACCCGGCACCGTAGCGGTACCGGGCTCGATATTCCTCTGGTGCCCCCGGGCGGATTCGAACCGTCGACACCCGCTTTAGGAGAGCGGTGCTCTATCCCCTGAGCTACGGAGGCATGTTGTACTAGTGTAGCAGATTTACTGCATCGCAATACGTCGCATGACTAGACTTCGAAGTTGCGGTGGAATAGTTCCTGTCTGAAGCATCTAAAGCCGTATTTAGGAACTATTTCACCGCAACTTATGAGGAGCTAGTTACCTTTGTGGAAGAGGTTTTTGATAACGGAGGGGATGCTCTTGGCGCCCTTGGCCGTCACATCGATAAAGTCGGGCGAACGCACAAGCTTATCCTCGTCGACGTACTTGCGGACAGCACGAAGCGTCTCTTTGTCGTCGCGCGTCGAAAACGTAAAGTGACCGTTGTCCTTGGTGAAGATGGCAAAACGCGTGATCTTCTTGGTGCCGCGTAAAACCTCGGCGGCAATATAGTCGACCTCATCCCACGGGATTTGAATATAATCCTCGGGATTGCGCTCGTTGTAATACTCGAACGCCTTATTGCCCACCATCACGTTGCCGTGGCTGGTAAGCCCCATCAGGCAGGTTGCCGGCGTTGCCAGATCGACCGTGCTGTTCTGAGATTGCGCCATGCGCGCCTCGCCCTCCAAATAAAACAATCGGACCGCATCCAGTGTACCCACCGGGTGCGGTCCGTTTCAATGGCTCAAAAGCCCTTGCCTAGCAATTCTCGGTCTTAAGCCGAAACGTGCTTACATGAAGCCGCAGACGCGACCGATGATGCCGATGGCGAAGAGAGCCAGGATGATGACGATCGGGCTGACCTTCTTCTTGAGGAGCTTGCAGACCAGCAGGGTCAGGCACACGGCGGCAAGGCCGGGGATGAGCTGATCGAGGTTGGCCTGAAGCGTGGTGACCTTCACCTGATCAAGGGCGTTAGCACCGATGGAGTTATACATCGTCAGTGCTTCCTTGACACCCTCAGAACCGGAGGGCAGGTTAGCCCAGTCGATAAAGGCGCCAGCAGACTGCGTGACCTTGGAGACGACCGGGGTGAAGGAGATGGACACCCAGCGCTCGACCAGGGCGCCGATGATGAACATACCCAGGATGGAAGCACCCTCGGTGACCTTGCCCATCAGACCGCCGGAGAGGTCCTTGGCGATGGAGGAGCCGACCTTGTAGCCAAACTCCTGCGTGTACCACAGGAAGGCGTAACGGATGATGTTCCACGCGAAGAAGAACAGCAGCGGACCGGCGATGCTGCCGGACAGGGCCATGGAAGCGCCCAGAGCGCCCAGAATCGGGCGAAGGGTGAACCAGAAGGCAGGGTCGCCGACGCCGGCGAGCGGGCCCATCATACCGACCTTGACGCCCTGGATGGCGACGTCGTCGATCGGAGCACCGTTGGCGCGCTCCTCCTCGAGGGCGAGGGTAACGCCAATGACGGGGGCGGAAACATAGGGGTGGGTGTTATAGAACTCCAGGTGGCGCTTAAGAGCGGCAATCTGGTCATCCTTGCTGGTGTAGAGCTTCTTGATCGCAGGGATCATTGCGAAGCACCAGCCGCCGTTCTGCATACGCTCGTAGTTCCACGAGCCCTGAAGGAACTGATGACGGAAGCAAACCTTCTTGCGGTCAGCCTTGGTGAGCTGAATCTTGTTCTCTGCCATATGTATCACTCCCCTCCTACTCGTAATCGTTCAGAATATCGCCGAGCGGGTCGCCGGAGCCACCGCCCATGCCGCCACCCTGCTTGGCCAGATCCTTAAGGCCAAGGTAGATGAGGGCAAGGGAGATACCGATGAGGCCAAGGGCGATCAGCGTGAGCTGAGGGATCGCAGCAAGGACAAAGCCGAGGATGAAGAACGGCCAGGTCTCCTTGGTGGCCATCATGTTGATGACCATGGCGTAACCGACGGAAGCGACCATGCCGCCGCCGACAGCCATGCCGCCGGACAGCCAGTCGGGCATAGCGTTAAGCGCGTTGGTAACTGCCTCGGCCGGGATGATGCACAGAAGCACTGCCGGGATGGCAATACGAAGGCCCTGCATAAGGATGGCAATGTACTGCCAACGCTCGATGCCGGCGAAGTCGCCCTTCTCGGCGCAGCCGTCCATGGCGTGAGCGATAGCGGTAGCCAGGGTACGGCAGATCATGGTCAGGAACAGACCAGCGACCGACAGCGGGACGGCGACGGCGATAGCGGCGGTAACGGCCTTCGACGGATCGGTAGCGCCGCCGTTGAGGGCGAGCACCATGATGATCGAAGAGGCGACCGAGGCCAGAGCGGCGTCAGGCGCGACGGCGGCGCCGACGTTAGCCCAGCCAAGGGCCATCATCTGGAGCGAACCGCCCAGGAGGATGCCCTCCTGAAGGTGACCGGTTACGAGACCGATAAGCGTGCATGCCACGAGCGGCTGATGGAACTGGAACTCATCCAGAATGCCTTCCATACCGGCAAGCAACGCGACAATCGCAACAAGCAGAATAGTGATTGCAGACATGTATCGGACCCTCCTTTACTATGCTTGAGCGGCCAGTTCGGCCTTAGCTTTCTTCAACATGGCGTCGAGATCCTCGGAGGAATCCGAAGGAACCTTGCGGACCTCGAACTTGACGCCCTTGGCCTTGAGGGCCTCGAGAGTCTTGACGTCGTCATCGCCCATAGCGACGGCGTTGGTGACGACGACCTTGCCCTTGGAGTGAGCCATGGAACCGATGTTGACTTCCTTGATGTCGACGCCGGCCTCGATGGCCTTGAGCAGATCCTGCGGGTTCTCGAAGAGCAACATGGCCTTGGTGTCACCAAAGCGCGTGTCCTTGACGACCTCGGCCATCTTCTTGATGGGAACGACGTTGGCATGGACTCCCGGAGGGGCAGCCTGCTCGATCATGGTCTTGCGGAGCTCGTCGTGAGCAACGCCGTCGGAAACCACGATGATGCGGTTGGGGTTGATCTGCTTGGTCCACGTGGTGGCCACCTGACCATGGAGCAGACGGGTGTCGATACGGACGTGGGCAATCTTGATGTGCCCGTCGCCGATGACCGTTCCCGGAGGGATGGCGCCTGCAGGAGCAGCAGCGGCCGCAGCCGGCTTCTTCTCCTCGGGCTCCAGAGACTCGGGCTTGACGCGCACGCCAGCCTTAGCCTCAGTCACGAGATGTTTTGCGATCGCATGTGCAGTGTTCTTTGCGTCAAAGCGCTGCGAATATGCCTCGATGAGCATAGGCAGGTTGACACCGGTGACGATAGCCCAGGAATCGTGGCCCTCGATGAGCCCGCTGATCTGGTTGAACGGCGTGCCGCCCCACAGATCAACGAGGAAGAGCACCTGCTCCTGGTCCTCGAAGGAAGCGATTGCTTCCTCGACCTTGGCACGGAAGTCGTCGGGGCCCATGCTCGGCTCGAGCGAGACCACGGCTACAGACGGCTGATCGCCAAAGACCATCGAGCCCGTCTGCTTGATTCCAGCAGCCAAGTCCCCGTGGCTAGCAAGAACAATACTTACCATCACATAACCTCCTTTTTGTCTACGTATTTCCTACACGATATTAAGGAAGTATACCTGTTTGGTTTGTGGAATTATAGCTAAATTCGCAAAAGGTTGGTTTATTTGTTTAAACGTCTAGGTTTGTTACAAGTTGATTACTTTACTGCTTTTTAACTCATTACACGCCAAGGCGCCGCTCATCAAGCCGCGCATTTTACAGATACAAGCAGGCTGTTCATTAATATCGATTTTAGGCAAGCGTGAATGCGCTTGTACTGCTGCTATTTTGTTTAAACAGACATAACTTGACTATTAGCGTGACTTATGCTCTAGCGCAAGTAGTCATTGGGTGTTCCTATAGTTTTGTCAACCGTCGGGGCTACTCCCGGTAGGGCACCCGGTCGCGCATCACGGCGTATATCGCCCTGAGCCGCTTCCTCGCGACGGCCTTGAGCGCCCGCCCG
>CABUUE010000152.1 GCA_902494685.1 uncultured Collinsella sp. | reverse complement strand
GAGGAGCGCGCCGAGTTGGAAGAGCTCCGCGCCGAGAAGGCTCGTCGCGAGGCCCAGGAAGAGGCGCGCCGCGAGCGTGAGGAGCTGGCCGCCCTGCGTGCCGAGCGCGAGAAGGCCGAGGAGGCCGCTGCGAAGGTTGCATCCGAGCCTGCGCCCGCGCCTGCGCCCAAGCCCGCCGCCGCGATGCCCGCGCCCATCGCACCCAAACCTCAGCCTAAAAAGGCCGCTCACCCCAAGCCCGCCGAGCCCAAACCGAGCCGTGACGAGATGACCTTTGCCCAGCGCATGGTCACCTCCAAGGAGCCTACGGGCGAGAATGAGATCCCCGGCATGGCTCCGGCTCAAAAAATCATCATCGTGCTCGCCCTCATCGCGTTTATCGTCTTTATGGTCTACACGATTACGGGCAGCATGGGCCTGCACTAACCTGTTCGCGCCGGGCTCCATGCCCGCACGTCCGCCTCGCCTAACCCTCAACCTCTGCACAACACATCCGAAAGGTCGCCCCATGGCTTTGACCGACATCTCGCATCCCACCGACATTGCAATGCTCACCGATCTGTACGAACTCACTATGGCCCAGGGCCTGTGGGAGAGCGGCAAGGCTAATGAGCAGGGTTGTTTTACGGCGTTTTACCGTGACCATCCCTTTGGCAGCGCGTATGCCGTCATGTGCGGCACTGCCGAGCTGCCCGAGCTTGTCGAGAACCTGCGCTTTACGCCCGAGGACATCGACTATCTAGCTTCGCTCCAGGCCCCGGCCGGCGGCGCGATGTTTAAGCCTGCATTCCTCGACTACCTGCGCAACTTTCGTGCGCACGTGAACATTGACGCCGTGCCCGAGGGCGAGCTCGTGTTTCCGCGCGAGCCCATGGTGCGCGTCACCGGCCCGTCGCTGGAGTGCCAGCTGCTCGAGACCGCGTTGCTCAACATCGTCGGCTTCCAAACGCTTGTTGCCACCAAGACGGCGCGCGTGGTGTTGGCGGCCGACGGTCGTCCCGTGGCCGAGTTTGGCCTGCGCCGTGCCCAGGGTCCCGATGGCGGCCTGGCTGTTGCGCGCGCGAGCTACGTGGCGGGCTGCTCGTCTACGTCCAACGTGCTTGCCGGGCGCCGCTACGGCATTCCCGTCTTTGGCACGCATGCGCACAGCTGGGTGATGAGCTTCGATTCCGAGCTCGAGGCCTTCCGCGCCTTTGCCAAGTCGAGCCCCAAGAACTGTACGCTGCTTATCGACACGTACGACGTGCGCGAGGGCTGCGAACATGCCATTACGGTTGCCAAGGAGATGGAGGCGGTGGGCGAGCGCCTGTCGGCTATTCGCATTGACTCGGGCGACCTGGCCAAGTTGTCCAAGTATGTCCGCGGCCGTTTTGACGCCGAGGGCCTGCCCTATGTGGGGATTTCGGTCTCCAACGACTTGGACGAGTACACGATTCAGTCGCTGCTCGACCAGGGCGCGCCCATCGATAGCTTTGGCGTGGGCACCAAGCTCGCGACCTGCTACGATCAGCCGGCGCTGGGCGGCGTGTACAAGCTTTCGGCCCGCCGCGCGAGCGAGACGGACCCGTGGACGCCGGTGGTGAAGCTTTCCGAGCAGCCCTACAAGCGCACGATTCCCGGCGTGCAGCGCGTGCGCCGTTATTACGACGGCTTTGGCGGCCCGGTCTGCGACATGATCTATGACGAGGACCATCTGGCAGGTGAGGGCGCCGCGCGCGGCAATACCCTCGTGGCCGTAAACGATGCGGCGCTGGTGACCGACGTGTCCGAGCTTGAGTATCGTGAGCTGCTGGTGCCGATCGTGCGCGACGGCAGTGCGGTTGCTCCGCGTGAGAGCATCAAGGACGCGCGCGAGCGCTGTGCTTGGGCACTCGATCATCTGGACGCAGCTTTCAAGCGCTTCCTGTACCCGCAGACCTATGTTGTGGGCATGGAGCAGGGCCTGGCTCAGGTGCGCGACGAGCTCGTGCGCAAGAACATGGCCGCGGCGTCGGCTTTCCCCTGGGCAAAATGATCCGCATGCGACGGAGGAAAACGGACCATTTACTCGCTCGCCTGTTCGCCCGCTCGCTCATCATTCGATTGGTTTGACGTATGACGACTTCTTATAAAACGATGGTGGTAAAGATCGGTTCGTCCACGGTGGTGGGCGCCGATGGCAAGGTCAACCGCGCCTTTATCGGCGGGCTGGCCGATCAGGCCGCGGCCCTGCGCAAGCTCGGCTGGCGTCTGGTCGTGGTGAGCTCCGGCGCTATTGCCTGTGGCTATCCCGTGCTGGGCTTCGACCGCAAGCCGGTCGGTGACCTGCCGAGCCTGCAGGCCTGCGCCTCGGCCGGTCAGTGCATCATCTCGTCTGCCTACGACGAGGAGTTTCATGCACGGGATCTGCTCACCTCGCTCGTGCTGCTCACGCGTCACGACACGGCGCGTCGCACGTCCTATCTACACGCGCGCGACGCCCTGCTGCGTCTGGTGGAGCTGGGCGTGGTGCCGGTCGTCAACGAGAACGATACCGTTACTGTCGACGAGATCAAGTTTGGCGACAACGACACGCTGGCGGCGCTCGTGAGCTGCCTGGTTTCCGCCGACCTGTGCGTGACGCTGTCCGACATCGACGGCCTCTACACCGCCAATCCGCACGAGGACCCGACGGCCGAGTTTGTCCCGGTCGTGCATAAGATCGATGCCAAGATCATTGCCTCGGCGGGCGATTCTTCGACCTCGGTGGGTACGGGCGGCATGATCACCAAGATTCGCGCGAGCCGCATTTTGATGACGGCCGGCATTCAGAGCGTGATTTGCTCGGGCGAGGAGCCCGATGCGCTCGTGCGTCTGGCCCGCGGCGAGAGCGTGGGCACGCTGTTCGACCCGCCGGCGGAGCGCCTGGATATTGCGCCCCGCAAGCTGTGGATCGCGCTGGGCGACAATGCTCACGGATCGGTGACGGTCGATGACGGTGCCGCGAAAGCGCTGGTCGGCCACGGGTCGTCCCTGCTTGCGGTGGGTATTCGCGAGGTCGATGGCGAGTTTGCCGAGGGCGATGTGCTCGACGTGTGCGACCCGAGTGGCATGGTTGTTGCGCGCGGTATCGCCGAGGCCGATTCGGACGTGTTGGAACTTGCTGCCGGCCGCCGTCAGGACCAGATCGCCAGCAACCGCCTGCTTGCAAACCTGGCCGAGAAGCCCGCGATACACAGGGATAACTTGATCGTATTTGCATAACCAATTGACGCTGCAAACGCCCCTAAGCGGCAATCTGACGTTCAATCGTCGGGCATGACCAAAAGGTCAATGCCCTCCTCTTTCACGTCACCTTGCTCGCTTAGGGGCGTTTTCGCTTTCCGCTCTCTACCTGCGGCATTGTCGTTGCCGGCACTTGTTCGGCACTTGGGGACGTTCTTTTTGTGCCGGCAGGTGGGGACACTCCTTTGCTAGAAGATCTGGCGCAGGTCTCCTCGGTTGAGGGCTTCGTTGAAGAGGTGCTTGAACACCACGCTGCCGTGCAGGCCATCGTGCTCGAACTCGTTGGTCACCCAGGCGTGCGAGTTGCCCACGCGGCTGAGCGTATCGAGCTGCAGGCCCGAATCGACGTACATGTCGTCGAAATACACCGCGGCCTGGAGCGGCACCTCGTTGCAGGCCAGGCGCTGCGGGTCGTAGATCTTGTCCCAGCTGGTGTCTTCCATCAGCAGGTCCATGGCAGGCTTAAACGGCTTAAGCTCGGGCATCTGCTCGAACATCCACGGGAACATGGCCTCGCCGGTAAACATGAGCGGGCGCGCGAGGGTGTCGAACTCGGCGCGGTGAGCCTTCTCTTCAGCCGCGGCCCAGCCAATGGGCATAGTGTCACCGTCGGCGTATATGAACTCCTGCAGCGTCCAGTACAGCGGATTCGTGCGCGTGTTGGTGCGCTCGAAGGCGCGCATCAAAAAGCTGTCAGATACCGAGGCGTCGCAGGTCAGCGTGCCGTCGCCATCAACAAAAGCATGATCGATAATCCAATGCATGCGTTCAAAGCTCGGCTTCATGCCAAAGTCGCTGCCCATGAGCTG
>CABUUE010000151.1 GCA_902494685.1 uncultured Collinsella sp. | reverse complement strand
GTAAAGGTGCCGGCACCGCAGTACAGGTCCACGGCAAGCTCGTCTTCCTGCGGGTCGAGCGCTTCCATGACAAGATCGATCAAAATCTCGGCACCCTTGGTGTTGACCTGGAAAAACGACGGGGCAGACAAGCGCATCTGACCCTCGGCGATATTCTCGGTCCATGAGCCCTCTCCGGCGAGCATTTCGACCTTGGAGACACGGCGGGCCTTCTTTTCGCCCTTGCTCATCACGCGCACGATGCTCGTGGGATGAGCGGCGTCCGCCAGCACGCGGGAGACCTGCGAGCGCGGAAAAGAGCCTGTGGGCGTCCAGAGTGCGACCTCGAGTGCCTTGGTGCGGCGCGATGCGCGAATGCCCACGCGTTCGAGCCCCAAGTCATGGCTGCCGCTTAGATAGTTGAGTGCGCCGACGACCGATTTGAGCGCCTTCGGGAAGCGCTTATCGAACAGCGGACACGAATCGACGGTCACGATTTTGCTGGGGTCGACACCGTGCATGCCAAGGCGAACGCGACCGTTGACGACGGTCGGTTCGAGTTCGATTTTATTGCGGTAGCCCCAGTCGTCCTTGGTGTGGCGGATGGGCTGTATCAGCTCATCGACCTGCTCAGGAGCGAACTTGCCGATGCGCTCGAGCGTGGAGCGCAGGTTTTGCTCCTTGGCGGCGAGCTGTGCCGTGCGTGAGAGATTGCCCCACGAGCAGCCGCCGCAAATGCCCACGAAGGGGCAGGGAGGCTGAATGCGATCGGGGCTTGGCTCCAGAATCTCGGTGGTGCGGGCACGCATGAACGACTTGCCGTCCTGTACGACCTCGGCCTCGACGGTGTCGCCTGCCACGGCGCCCTGCACAAAGACGGCCTTGCCGTTGTCGGCATGCGCCAGCCCGTCGGCGCCGTACGTCATCGATTCTATGGTGAGCTTCATATCCCTGCCTGCCATTCGCGGTTTTGTTCGCAACCATGGTAGCAGGGAAAAGCGCCCCGCATCCGAGGCTTTCCTCAAATGCGGGGCGCTTCTACAAACTGCTTCTACAAACGACTATTTCGTCTTGCCGGTAATGAGCGTCTTAAGACCCAGGCCGATCAGGCCCAGGCCCATGCGCACGCGGCCGGGGCGATGGCGCTCGATGGCCTTGGTCTTGCCAGCGGGCTTATCGCGACGGGCACTCGTCTCGGGTGCGGGCTTGGTGACCTGCGGCTCGGGCCGAGGTGCAAGTGCAGGCTCGGGCTCAATGACGGTCGCCTGGACCTCTTGGACCTTGGGTGCTACCGGCTGCGGCTCGGGCTCGGGGGCAGGTTTCGCCTCAATGACGGGCTCGGGCGCGGCCTCGGCGTTGCGATAGGCACGCTCCAGCAGGGCTTCCTGCGAGTTGAAGGGTTTCTCACCCTCTGCACGCTCCACGGGGACCCAGGTGCCGTCGCTCGTGAGGCTGCGGGCCTTCACGTTGTCCCGCAGCTGCATGCCCATGTACTCGTGTACCAGGGCGCGGCAGGTGGGGTCGAGCACGGGGAAGGCGATCTCCACGCGGTGCTCGGTGTTGCGTGTCATCATGTCGGCCGAGCTCAGGTAAATCATGTCCGAGTCCACGCCGAAAGCATAGACGCGCGCGTGCTCCAAAAAGCGTCCGACGATGGAGCGGACATGCACGTTCTCGGTCTTGCCCGGAACACCGGGCTTGAGGCACGAGATGCCGCGGATGATCATGTCCACGCGCACGCCGGCACACGATGCCTCGGCGATCTTGTCGATAACCTCGCGGTCGGTCAGCGAGTTGAGCTTAAAGAACACACGGGCGGGCTCGCCAGCGAGGGCGCGCTGGATCTCGCGATCCAGGCCGCGCATGATGAGCGGCTTGAGGCCTACGGGCGCCACGCCCAGGAAGCGGTAATCGCCGCGTAGGTTGCCCAGCGACAGGTTGCGGAAGAACAGGTTGGCGTCCTCGCCGATGCCGGGGTGGGCGGTCATAAGCATAAAGTCGCTGTAGAGTTTGGCCGTCTTCTCGTTAAAGTTGCCGGTGCCCAGCAGCGTCAGGCGCGTTAGCGCCATGCCCTCGCGATAGGTGAGCTGGCAGATCTTGGAGTGGCACTTAAAGCCCTCGGAGCCGTAGATGACGGTGCAGCCTGCCTCTTCCAGACGCTCGGCCCACTCGATGTTGTTCTGCTCGTCAAAGCGCGCGCGGAGCTCCATGAGCACCGTGACCTCTTTGCCGTTCTCGGCGGCATCGATCAGCGACTCGCACAGGCGGCTCTGCTTGGCCACGCGGTAGAGCGTGATGCGCAACGAGATGCACTCGGGGTCGTAGGCGGCCTCGTGCACCAGATCCAGGAAGGGGTTCATGGCCTCGTAGGGATAAAAGAGCAGCTTGTCGCCCTGCAGCACCTGTTCGCGGATGGAGCGGGTCATATCGATGGTGGGGTTGGGCTGCGGCTTAAACGGCGTAAAGAGCAGCTCGTTGCGCAGGTGCTCGGGAATCTTGCCCTCAATGCCAAAGACGTAGCCCAGGTTGAGCGGGATATCGCAGGTAAAGACCGAGCGACGCGAGAGCTCGAGCGCCTTTCGGATAGTCTTGAGCGTTGCTTTTTCGAGTGAGCCCGAGACGGCGAGCACTACCGGCTGCAGGCGCAGGCGCTTCTTGAGAATGCGCTTCATGTGCTGGCGGTAGTCCTCTTCCTCTTCGACGCCCTCGCCGTCCGGATCGATGTCGGCGTTGCGGGTGACGCGGATCAGTGCACGATCCAGCGGCTTATAGGAGCCAAAGCAGCTGTCCAGGCAGGCGAGGATGACGTCCTCGAGCAAGATGTAGGAGTAGGTGCCGGTGGGCGAGGGGATCTCGACCACGCGGTTCATCGAGGCGGGAATCTCGATAAGGCCCAGCAGGCTCTCCTCGTCGGTGGCGCCGTCCAGACCACAGGCCAGATAGAGCGCGCCATTGCGCAGGTTGGGGAAGGGGTGGCGCGGATCGATGACCAACGGCGAGATGACCGGCGACACGTAGGCCTGGAAGTAGCGGGTTACAAAGGTGCGCTCCTCGGGTGTAAGCGAATCGATGCGGGCGCGGTGAACGCCCAGGGTGTCGAGCTTGCCCTCGATGCTCTTAAAGATGGACTCCCAACGGGTAAGGAGCCCGGGCATTTCGGCCATGACAGCATCGACCTGTTCGGAGGCGGTCATATTGCTCTTGTTGTCGACAGGTTGTTTTTTGAGCTCCGCCAGATCGGACAGGCCGCCCACGCGCACCATAAGGAACTCGTCGAGGTTGGACTCGAAAATCGACACGAACTTTAGACGTTCGAACAGCGGAACGGTCTCATCGAAGGCTTCGTCAAGCACGCGGTTGTCAAAGCGCAGCCAGCTAAGCTCTCGGTTTTGCGTGTACGAGAAGTCGCGCGGCGGCTTGCGCAGCTTTGCGGCGGCTTGCTTCTTTTCGATTTTGCTCGGCATATGCATCTGTCCGTTCAGTCCCAGCAGGGGACGGTAGCCTAACACTATTCACTATTCTCTCAATTTAGTCGACCGCTGGCACGGACGTATCGCGTGAACGGTATCTTTACCTACTTCTTACGCTGACAAGTTATAGGACTGACGCCCTGCTCGTCTGCAAGCGGTCTATATCCTCACTCAACTGGTGAGTAAGTGTGAATAAGAATGATAGATAGCTGAATATCATTGAATGCAGGCGGAAACGTAAACAAACATCATTTATATACATAAAACCGATTTAGCTATGCAATTCTGAATCAAAAGTTTAGAGACGCAATCGCAAATGGTTTTTAGGAAAAAAGAGCGTTTACCTTAGAAAAGTTACTTTAGAACGCCGAAGTGCATCATGGGGGAATCACATGCGATATACCGTTCATCGCACTTTGTTGACCGTTCGGGGGCGAGGTGGAATTGCGGGTGGAATTTGGATATAACTAGTGCTGTCAGCAAGCAGCGTCCGCTATGGAAGGGCGCTGAGAGATTCGGCCGAAAGGCCCGAAAGAAAGGTAGGAGGCCATGACGAAAGGTCTGCACGTGCCTTCCGAGATCGGCAAGCTCAGGAAGGTCTGCCTGCACCGTCCCGGCGACGAG
>CABUUE010000150.1 GCA_902494685.1 uncultured Collinsella sp. | reverse complement strand
CGCACCGCCTCGGTGCGCAACAGATAGCCGTCGCCACGCGAGCCCGGGCCGTACGGCGTATTGATGATCACCGCGATCTTGCCATCGGCGATGAGGTCACCGATGTTGGGACGCTCGCCGTCGTGCGGGCCGCTGATCTTTTCCACGACCTCGCACGTCACGTTGCCTCCGCGCAGCACGCGCGCCGTACCCTCGGTAGAGCAGATGTCAAAGCCCAGGTAGCGCAGGATGCGGGCGACCGAAAGGATATGGCGCTTATCACGGTCGCACACGCTGATGAA
The DNA here is from genome assembly GCA_902494685.1 of uncultured Collinsella sp. Classification (GTDB taxonomy): domain Bacteria; phylum Actinomycetota; class Coriobacteriia; order Coriobacteriales; family Coriobacteriaceae; genus Collinsella. Next base: position 3,802 of record CABUUE010000150.1, on the reverse strand, counting down.
CACCTTGCCGGCGCTCGGGTCGGGCAGCTTGTAGTCAATCGCCAGTTGCGTCTTGGCGTATGCCTCGGGATAGCTCTTGGCGATACCCATGACCTCGCCCGTCGACTTCATCTCGGGCCCCAGGATAACGTCGGCTCCCGGGAAACGGCCCCAGGGCATGACAGCTTCCTTCATGCAGAACCAGTCCAGCTGACGCTCGTCGCTCGGCAGGCCCAGGCTCGCGATGGAATCGCCCGCCATGATACGCGCCGCGCACTTGGCCAGCGGCACGCCGGTGGCCTTGGAGATGAACGGCACGGTACGGCTGGCACGCGGGTTGGCCTCGATCACGTAAACAGTCTCGCCCTTGATGGCATACTGCACGTTGACCAGACCGCGGACTCCCAGCGCCATCGCGATTCGGCGCGTGGTCTCGCGAAGCTTCGCCTGCAGGCTCTCGCTAAAGCTGAACGGCGGAATGCAGGTCGCGGAGTCACCGGAATGAATACCGGCCTCTTCGATATGCTCCAGGATGCCGCCGATGTAGACCTCCTCGCCGTCGCACAGGGCGTCGACGTCGGACTCGATCGCACCCTCCAGGAAGCGATCGAGATACACCGGGTAGTCGGGGCTAATGCGCGCAGCCTCGGCCATGTAATCGCGCAGATGCTCGGCATCGTAGGCGATCATCATGCCGCGACCGCCCAGCACATAGCTCGGACGCACCAGCAGCGGGTAGCCAATGTGCGCGGCAACGGCTTCGGCCTCCTCAAACGAAGTGGCCTGGCCCGCCGGCGGGTACATAATGCCCAGCTTGTCGAGCAGGGCGGCAAAACGCTCGCGGTCCTCGGCAAAGTCGATGGCATCGGGCTTGGTGCCCATAATGTTCACGCCGCTCTCCTCGAGCATGCGTGCCAGCTTAAGCGGGGTCTGGCCGCCGAGCGTCACCACGACGCCGTCGGGACGCTCAACGTCGATAACGTCCATGACGTCCTCGTAGGTGAGCGGCTCAAAGTACAGGCGGTCTGACGTGTCGTAGTCGGTCGAGACGGTCTCGGGATTGCAGTTGACCATGATGGTCTCGAAGCCGCGGGCCGCCAGCGCATAGCTCGCATGCACGCAGCAGTAGTCGAACTCAATACCCTGGCCGATACGGTTGGGACCGGCACCCAGAATCATCGCCTTGGGCTTGCTTGCCGGCGTGGTCTCGTCGGGGGCAACGCACTTCTTGGCGATCGGGCTCGTGCGGTAAATGTTCTCGTAGGTCTTATAGTGGTATTCCGTGGCACTCGAGAACTCGGCGGCGCAGGTGTCGACCGTCTTCATGCTGGGAACCACGCCCAGACCCTTACGGTAAGCGCGAACAAAACGCTCATCCGAGCCGGTCAGCGCGGCAATCTCGGCATCGCTCGTGCCATACTGCTTGAGCAGGCGCATCGCGTCGGCGTCAATGTCCTCCACGCGCAGGCCGCGAACGCTCTCCTGGACCCGCACCATATCGTTGATGCGGTTGAGATACCACGGATCGATACCGCAGATGGCGTGGATGCGCGCAACATCCCAGCCACGGCGCAGGGCCTCGACCACAAAGAAGATGCGGTGCTCAGTCGGGGTGCCCACGGCCTGGGCGAGTTCATCGTCGCTCAGCTTATCGGCGCCCTCCTTGCCACCGGCGCAAATACCCTGGTGCCCGTCCTCCAGCGAGCGCATGGCCTTGCCAAAGGCTTCCTCAAAGGTGCGGCCGATCGCCATGATCTCGCCCACGGCCTTCATGCGCGTGGTGAGCGTGGGGTCGGTGCCCTTGAATTTCTCAAAGGCAAAGCGCGGCACCTTGACCACACAGTAGTCGATCGTGGGCTCAAAGCAGGCGGGCGTGGCCTTGGTGATGTCGTTGACGATCTCGTCGAGCGTATAGCCCACGGCCAGGCGAGCGGCGGCCTTGGCGATGGGGAAGCCCGTGGCCTTGGAAGCCAGCGCGGACGAACGACTCACGCGCGGGTTCATCTCGATGACAATCAGGCGGCCGGTCTGGGGGTTCACGGCAAACTGCACGTTAGAGCCACCGGTCTCGACGCCGATCTTCTCCAAGATAGCGAGCGAGGCGACACGCATGCGCTGATACTCAAGGTCGGAGAGCGTCTGCGCCGGCGCCACGGTGATGGAATCACCGGTATGCACGCCCATGGGGTCGAGGTTCTCGATGGAGCACACGATGATGCCGTTGCCGGCGTGGTCGCGCATAACCTCCATCTCGTACTCTTTCCAACCCTCGATGGATTCCTCGACCAGCACCTCATGGGCAGGCGAGAGTTCAAGGCCCTGGCTCACGATGGAGACAAGTTCCTCGTGAGTATGCGCGATGCCACCACCGGCGCCGCCCAAGGTAAAGCTCGGACGCAGCACGCAGGGATAGCCCACACGCTCGGCGATGGCCTCGGCGTCAGCCACGCTGTAGGCATAGCCCGAGCGCGCGACCTCCAGACCGATCTCGGCCATGGCCTCGTTAAAGAGCTTGCGGTCCTCACCGCGCTCGATGGCGGCAAGGTCGCAGCCGATCATCTCGACGCCGTACTTGTCGAGTGTGCCGTCCTTTGCCAGCTCGACGGCGGCATTCAGACCGGTCTGGCCGCCCAGCGTGGGCAGCAGCGCATCCGGGCGCTCCTTCTTGATCACGCGCTCGATAAATTCGGCGGTGATGGGCTCGACATAGGTGCGGTCGGCCAAGCCCGGGTCGGTCATGATGGTCGCCGGGTTGGAGTTGACCAGGATGACCTCAAAGCCATCCTCCTTGAGCACCTTGCAGGCCTGGGCGCCGGAGTAATCGAACTCGCAGGCCTGGCCAATGACGATGGGGCCCGAGCCAATGACGAGGATGCGCTTGATGTCGGTACGTTTAGGCATGTTTAAAACCTCCTAGAGAGGCTGACTCAATGTTTTGGAAAAGTCAGCGAGGGTGCAGCTGGTGCATCAGGTTGCCGTGATGCGAGGGCGCGCTGGGCTTATGCCCGCGCGTCCGAAGCAGAACGGCAAGATGATGTGCCAGATGCAGCCGCAGCGTCGACAGGTCCGCCGTTCGGTAGAACGGCGGAACCACTATCGGCGAAATTCCAGCCGGCAAGGCGGTCCTTGGCGGTATCGATGTCCAGATAGTTCTCCTCGCCGTCCATGAGTCGCGTAAAGGCGGTAAAGAGATAGTGAGCATCGGTGGGGCCGGGCGATGCCTCGGGATGGTACTGGACCGAGAAGCACGGCGCATCGAGCAGCTGAATGCCCTCGGCGGTGCCGTCATTGAGATTCACATGCGTCAGGCGAATGCGGCCGAAACGCTCGTTCATCACGACCGGCGCGATACCGCGGCGCACCCAGACGCGCAGATCGCCATCGGCCGCGTGCTCGGTCTCGCCGCCCGAAAGCTCGGGGACAAGCTTGCCCAAGCTGGGGAACAACAGGCCAAAGCCGTGGTTTTGCGCGGTGATCTCCACACGGCGGCTGACCAGATTCATAACCGGCTGGTTGCCACCACGGTGACCGAATTTGAGCTTTTCCATCTGGGCGCCGCATGCCAAGCTGATCATCTGGTGACCAAGGCAGATGCCAAAAACCGGCACCTTGCCGATTAGCTGCTGCACCTGCTCGTAGGTCTCCACCACGGCATCGGGGTCGCCGGGGCCGTTGGACAAAAAGACGCCATCGGGATTCATGTCGAGCACCTGACGCGCGGGTGTATCCCACGGCACGACGGTGAGGTTGCAGCCAGCACGAACCAGGCCCTCCAGGATGCCGCGCTTGACACCGCAGTCGTAGGCGACCACTTTGTGGCGGG
>CABUUE010000149.1 GCA_902494685.1 uncultured Collinsella sp. | reverse complement strand
CGCATCTGGTCGACGGGCTCCTGCAGCATATAGTAGCTCTTGTAGATGCCCGAATCTGCCGGGCCGGCGCCCATGTCATAGCTCACGTGGTACTGAGCAGAGACCTCAAGGCCGATGGTCACGTTGTCCTGGGTCTTAACGTCGATGCCGAAGCCGTTTTTCATGGTGCGCAGACTCACCGTGGCGGCCTTGCGGTCGATCACGGGCACCTTCATGTGGAAGCCCGCGTTGACGATGCGGTTAAACTTGCCCAGACGCTCGATGATCACGGCATGCTGCTGTTCAACGACGTAGCAGGCGTTGGGAAGCAGCAGCAACAGAATGATGATGGGAATCAAAAGGCTGGTAAGGGCAGCGATGATACCGGACAACAGCATGGTCTCTCCTCTGATAGGCACACGTTGGCATTAGGATACCCGCACGAAGCAGCTGTGTGACACCAACAAGAGGACCCGTGGTCAAAAAAGGCCAAATATGAGTACTGTTACCAGTTTAGTAACAGCGTATTTGGGTCAAAATCGCCTCGTTGAACCCGAGGTCTATCGAAATTACTTCATTTTGTCTCAAGGTTGAGCCAAATTAGCGTACATCTGTTGCGCAAAATGAGCAAAAATAGCTTCATGAAATGTCTCTATTTTCATGTCAGTACTCATATTTGCCACTTTTTGACCACAGGGACATCTACCGCGCGAAATCGATATGTCAAATCTGCCAAAACGGCCCATAACAAAAAAGCTCCCATTGCTGGGAGCTCTTTCAATCAATGGTGCGGGCGAAAGGACTTGAACCTTCATGGGGTTGCCCCCATACGGACCTGAACCGTACGCGTCTGCCAATTCCGCCACGCCCGCGTGCAGGAATTAGAATAACGGAGCGCCATCGCGAACGCAAGAACTATTTTTGAAAAAGTTTGCAGGCATTTTCCCAAGCTGCTCGCGCGATTGCCTCAGCATCCTCGCCGGTACGATCGACACGGTCGTTAACCAGCGCGTTTGCCGTAATGGAGATCATTGCGGGCTCGCATTCAAGACCGCGGATGGGCTCCGGAGCCATATACGGGCAATCCGTCTCGAACAAAATTCGATCGAGTGGGGTTGCCGCGAATGCCTCGCGCACGTCGTCGTTGCGCTTGAAGGTAGCCGCACCACCATAGGCGATATAGCAGCCCAGCTCCGCAAAGCGCTCCATCGTGGCGCGGTCCTCGCCAAAGCAGTGCAGCACACAACCGGCCTGGGGCACGCCCACCTCACGAAGCACGTTGTAGGCGTCCACGTGCGAGGTGCGCTCATGGTCCGTGTCCTCGTGGCGCAGATGCAGCTCCACCGGCACGTTACGGCACACGGCAAGCTCGAGCTGACGCGCCATGCAGTCAATCTGCACGTTATGGGGTGCCGGCGCGATATCGTCGTCATAGTCCATGTGGTAGTCCAGGCCGATTTCGCCAATACCGGCGCATAAGGGATCATCGAGCGCGGCAACGACCTGTGCGTGAACGTCGTCGGTATAGTCCGGTGCGCCATACGGATGCACGCCGGCAAGATACTTGATCTGCGGGATATCCTGCATCGGCAGAATTTCGCGCGTCAGCCAGTCGCTATAGTCCGTCACGCTGCGTTTATCAGCGATGGGGTCGAACATCGTCACCAACAGGTCGACGCCCGCCGCCTTGGCACGCACGAGCGTCTCAGGCACATCCTTGCCCCAGAACGAAAGCAGATGTGCATGCGTGTCGGCAAGCGGCGCCAAGGGCACGGGACAAGCAACCGTCTTCTTTTTCTTGGTAAACGTCACACGTTCGGCATTAGGCATCATGGATTAGCTCCTGGGCCAGACGGACAAAGTCAGCAACATCAAGCGTCTCGGCGCGCGTGGTGGGTGCAATACCGCAAGCCTCAAAGGCAGCATCGAGCACGTCCTTGGCAAAGCCGTTGGCGCTCATGGAATTGCGGATGGTCTTGCGACGCTGGGCAAATGCAGCATCAATCACGCGGGCCACAAATTCGCGATCGAGCCCCTCGGGCACCACGCCGTCAACACGGTCGATACGCACGACGGCCGAGTCCACGTGCGGCGCCGGCATAAAGCAACGCGGCGGCACCTCAAAGCGACCCGTCACCTGCGCGTACAGGCCGAGTTTTGCCGTGTAGCCGCCATAGGTCTTGTTACCGGGCGTTGCGGCAATGCGATCGGCAACCTCCTTTTGAACCATGACGACAGCGCGCTTGAGCGCGGGCATCGTCTGGAAGAACTGAAGGATGATCGTCGCCGCCACGTTGTAGGGCAGATTCGCGACAAACACCGTCGGCGTACCGCCCGCAACCTGCTCAATCTGCTCCGGGCCCACCTTGAGCGCATCGCCCATGATAAAGCGGAAGTTGGCATAGTCGGCGGCGTGGGCGTCAAGCACCGGCTCAAGCTCGGGATCGGCCTCGATCGACGTAACGCACGCCGCCTCCTGCAGCAACGCAAGTGTCAACGTACCGCAACCCGGACCCACCTCGAGTACGCGCTCGTCACCTGCAAGCTCGGCAAGCTCGCAGATACGCTCGATCACATGATTGTCGATTAGAAAGTTCTGGCCCAGGCGATGCTTAGTCGCAAGGCCAAACTCCTCTAGCAGCTCCCTGGTGGCCGTGGGGTTTGCCAAAGGCGAAGTTGTCATGGTTGCCTCCTTAGCATGATGGCGGCGTCTTGAAACAAAAGGGCATGGACCGTGGTGGCCATGCCCTTACAGCTAAACAGCAAATTGCCGATATGGCGCTCGCGCGGTCTCTACGCCAGACGCGGGAACAGCGGATCGCCCTTCTCGACGGGCTGACCACCAGCAAGCAGGCCCCAAGCGCAAATGCCCTTGAGGTCGTCGCTCGCGGCCTCGTCCTCGCAGGACAGGCGGCGCAGAGCCTCGGCAGAAGTCTGGGGCATGAGCGGCATCAGCAGGTGAGCGGCAATGCGGATGGCCTCGAGCAGGTTGTAGATCACAAACGCCAGCTCGTCAGCCTTGGCCTCGTCCTTGGCAAGTGCCCAAGGCTCGGAGTCCTCGATGTAGTGGTTGGCGGCGTGGATGAGCTCCATGACCTCGTCCTTGGCTCCACCGTAATCGAGCACGTCCATCTTGGCCATGTAGCGCTCGACCAAACCGTCGGCAATCTTTGCCAGCGGGTTGTCGAACGCATCGAACGATGCGGGCTTGGCGGGCGCGCAACCGTCAAAATACTTGCCGCTCATGTTGAGCGAACGCGAGATGAGGTTGCCCCAGCTGTTGGCCAGGTCGGCGTTGTAGACCTGCTCCATGCGGTCGAAGCTGATGGCACCGTCGGTGCCGGGGACGACGTCGGTCATAAAGTAGTAGCGATAGCCCTCGACGCCCAGCATGTCGATAACGTCCTGCGGAGCGATGGCGTTGCCGCGGCTCTTGGACATCTTCTCGGCCTTGCCGGTCTCGGCATTGCGCACGGTCAGGAAGCCGTGGGCAAAGACGTGCTCGGGCAGGGCCTCGCCGATGGCCATGAGCATGGCGGGCCAAATGACGCAGTGGAAGCGGATGATGTCCTTACCCACGATGTGGAACTGCGCGGGCCAGCGATAGGCCAGCTCGGCACGCGCCTCGTCGGTGTCGACACCGTAGCCGACGGCCGTCATATAGTTGAGCAGCGCATCGAACCACACGTAGGTCACGTGACCCTCGTCAAACGGGACCTGAATGCCCCAGTCAAAGCTCGTACGGCTCACGGAAAGGTCGTTAAGGCCGCCCTCGACAAAGCTGCGAACCTCGTTCATGCGGAACGCAGGCTCGACAAAGTCGGGATGCTCGTCATAGAGCTTAAGCAGCTTGTCCTGGAAGGCGGAAAGCTTAAAGAAGTAGGACTCCTCCTGCACGCGCTCAAGCGGACGGTGGCAGTCGGGGCACAGGTGCTGGCCGACGCTGCCGTACTCCTCGTCGCCCTTCTGGACCTGCGTATCGGTAAAGTAGGTCTCGTCAGGCACGCAATACCAGCCGTCGTAGCTGCCCTTATACAGGTAGCCGGACTCCTTCATGCGCTCCCACAGGTACTGCACGGCATGGTGCTGGCGCGGCTCGGTGGTGCGGATG
>CABUUE010000148.1 GCA_902494685.1 uncultured Collinsella sp. | reverse complement strand
CAGGGGATTTCCGAGAAATATCTCGAGAACATCTTGGCTACGCTCGTGCGCGCCAACATGCTTTCGGGCATGCGCGGCAAGGGCGGCGGCTACGTGCTCACGCGCCCGCCCGAGCAGTACACGGTGGGCGAGATCCTGCGCCTGACCGAGGGCAGTCTGGCACCGGTTGCATGCCTGGATGGCGACTGCAAGGGCTGCTCACGCTCGGATGAGTGCCCCACGCTCGACGTGTGGAAGAACCTGGACAAGCTCATCAACGACTACCTCGACGGTGTGACACTCGATCAACTTGTCGCTCCCAACCATGGCTACGACTACGTCATCTAACCCACACCTGCCATTTGGGGACGGGGTAGAAATGGTAGATTCTCTCGCCCTTTGAGACTTGACAAATAAGAAGGCCGCCCATTTTTGCGATGGGCGGCCTTCGTTTTGGGCTGTTGAGACGGGCACGGCCGGAATGGCCGTTTTAGTCCTCGGCGATGCTGTCGAGGATGCTGCGCGTGATGGATACCAGGATACTGCCCATAAAGGCCGATCCAAAGCTGGCGATGGAGATGCCCGCGCCCAGCAGATTGACCGACAGGTAGCTGGCCAGCTCGAGCATAAAGCTGTTGACTACGAGCTGAAAAACACCAAGCGTAATAATAGTGAGCGGCAGTGAGATGACGGTCAGGAACGGCTTGACGAGCGAATCGACAATGTTCAGGAACAGTCCCACAAAGGCAAAGCAGACCCAGGTCTCGGCAAAGCCGAAGGGTTGGATACCGGGGACGAGGAACGTGGCGATCGCGATGGCGATCGAGGTGAAGAGCCAGTTAAGCATAAAGCGCATGGCGTGAATCCTTTCTTGCGCCGGGATTGCTGGCGTCGCGTGAAGCGGCTTACGGCGGCGACCTGGATGGTTGCGCGGGCGCGCCGCGGTGTTTGGGCGCCCATTGTCTCAAATATTCGTGGAGCTTACGTGCGCATATGGTTTCTAAACGGCGTTCGTCCTGAAAAACGCGCCGCTGGCAGAGAGTCTTGTCGCTTTAGTTTGGTGGTGTGCTACACTGCTACGGGCAAAAGCCACAGGCGTTGCCCTATTGCATAGAACGGGTGAACGATGCCCGATGTCAGTATCAACTTCGATGCCTTTTGGCGGGTTTGGCGGTGATCGATGAATATCGAGAACATGTTTGACAAGCCTGATGTCAAGCAGCTGGTCCACGCATTTAGCCTTTTGGACGACGAGAAGGATATCCAAGCGTTTTTGACCGATATCTGCACGCCGCGCGAGATTTGCGACCTTTCTCAGCGTTTGCAGGTTGCGCGCTATTTGGACGAGGGCGAGCCTTATGTTGAGGTTCAGGCCCGCACCGGCGCTTCGTCCACCACGGTGAGCCGCGTTTCAAAGGCGCTGAACGGCGAGTACGGTGGCTACCGCAAGATCCTCATTAAGTTGGAGGATGGCGAGTAGGCCAGCGACAACATTGAATTACGAAGAACCGTCCCTCCGGGGGCGGTTTTTATATGCCCGCAATCGGCTGGTGCGTTGGGGTCAGGTTGCTTTGTACCAAAAGATGGAGCTGCGGTGGCAATGTGTCCGCTTGGGCGGGTAGGATGGATGCATTGATTATTGCGAACAGTTTGAGCGGAGGACCATGCCTGTTCGAATCTATACCACCAATGCCGGCACGGATTTGAGTGATGCCGAGTCGGCGCTGCTTGCCGACCTTGTTGGCTGCCACGGACGTGCCGTGCTGCTGGCACCTACGTTTGCCGAGCTCGACCTGTGCCGTCATGATGCGGCGGAAGCCGGGATTTCGCTGGGTATTGACTACAAGACGCCTACATCGTGGATTCGCTCGCTTTGGGAGCTTTTGGGCGACGGGCGCGGTTTCGTTGACAACCTGCAGCGCCAGATGCTGTTCTCGGACATGGTCACGCGTCTCGACGATGCCGACCTGCAGCCGCTTTCGCGTAGCCAGGGCACGGTGCGCATGCTCGCGCGCATGGCCCGCGATGTGCTGCCGGGTGTGGCGGGGACGACGGCCGAGCGATGCGGTGGCAACAATTGCCAGCCTGAGCCAAAAAGCGATGCCGAGGCTCGTGTGTTTGAGCTTTTGCGTGCCTACGCGGGCGGTTTGGACCGTCGAGATATGGTCGAGCCCTGCGAGGCAGCTGACATTATGGCCGGTGCCCTGGCCGATAGCCTGCCGGCGTGCGCCCGCGCCGTATGCGTGCGCGGTACCACGTCGTTTACGCACGGTCTACTCGAGCTGCTGTCTGCCGTGGCGAACAATGGGGGAGAGGTCGTCGTGCTGCTTGCCCGCGAGCAGGCGGCGATGCGCGAGGAGCTTGCCACGGCATTTGATGCCCGCGGTGTGCTGTTTGAGATCGCGCCGCTGGGGGAGGACGCCGTCGCGTCTGATGTCGTTTGCGGGGCCGCCGCTCAGCCTGTCTTTATTGAGGTCGCCGGCCCCCATGCCCGTGCTCATGTCTATGCGGACGCCATCGATAAGTTGGTGAAAGCGCGCAAGGAGTCCAAGGCCGATAAAGCTACTGCAACGCCCGCCGACCCCGTGCGCGTGCTCGTCGTTTCTGCCCGGGCACCCCAGCTGTTCGGCGAGCTCGCCGCCCGTTTTGCGGCGCGTCACATTGCGGCCGAGACGACTGAGTTCACGGCGTTTTCCCAGTCCATCGCGGGCAGGCAGTTTACGGCGCTCGCCAACCTGATCGAGCGTATGAAAGCCGCCGACGAGGGCACCGCTTCCAAGACCGAGTGGTGGCCCGCGCCGGAGCTTACCGACTGGATCTACAGTCCGCTTTCGGGCGCTGATGCCGTCAATGCCCGTACCTTCGATAAGAATATGCGTCTCTCGCGCAACAAGACTACCGCGGGCGTCAAGAGCCTGCTGCAGAGCGTTCAGGGCCAGGTGAGGGGCGCGCGCAAGGCGACGAGCGACGATAACTGGTTTAAGAACGTACCGTGTGTGGTCTCGGACGTGTTCCAGGCGCTGTGGCGTGACAAGCCCGTGACGGCGCTTAAGGCCATGCTTGCCGTTGCCGAGGCGTTGCCCGATCGCGCTCTAGGCGGCCTTGACGGCCAGGCCCGTCGCCAGGCAGAGACGGCTTTGCTGCGCCATGCCATCGACATCCTTATGAACGATGCTCGCGCGCTCGACGTGTCGCAGGCCGCGACCGTGCCGGTTCTCGACGGCGTTCGAACCAAGGTGGACAAGCGCAGTACCGCCTACGATTACGAGACCTACGAGGTCGATCGCACACCACGAGCACAAGTGCGCTTCGTGTCGCTTGCCGATGCGTCGGTTTTGCGTCCTGGCGGCTACGATGCCGTGCTGTTTGCCGATGTCGACCTGGACAGCTATCCGCTTTCGCACGAAGAGGGCCCGCTTGCCACGTTGACAGCCGAGCTGCGCCGCGACGGCGTGTCTTTGGAGCCCGCTGCCCTGCTGCGCGTGCGCTTTGGCCGTGCGATGCAGGCGGCGAGCGGTCCGGTCGCGCTCGCCCGTGTGACGCACGATCGCCAGGCACGCGAGTGCTACCCGGCAGCCGTATGGACCGAGCTGTGGGCACATGCCGAGGCCGCTGGCGCTGCCAAGCCCATGCGCGTGGGCGAAGGCGATATCATCGCCGACTTCGATCCCGCGGCAGGCGAAGGTCTCAAGCGCGAGCGCGTGACCTGTGAAGCCCCTCAGCATCTGAGTGCCGAGGCCGTGCCGTATTTGGTCCTGCGCCGTCGCGATGGCGAGGGCGAGGACGCGCCGCTCGTGCCGCGCCTGACGTCCGCCTCGCAGATCGAGGCCTATTCCACCTGCCCGCTGTGCTGGTTTGTCTCGTATCGCGTCAAGCCCCAGTCTATCGACGCGGGCTTTGGCAACATGGAGAAGGGCAACTTCGTCCACGACGTGCTGGAACATCTGCATGCCCGTCTGCTCCAAGAGGGCATGGAGCGCGTGACGCCCATGAATCTGCCGCGCGCGAAGGAGCTGCTGCACGAGGTCTTTGCCGAGACCCTGGCCGAGCACGCCGGCAAGCGCGGTACCGAGGGCCCGCTGGTGCCGCTCTCTCCAGTGGAGGAGCGTCAGGTGGCCGAGATTCT
>CABUUE010000147.1 GCA_902494685.1 uncultured Collinsella sp. | reverse complement strand
GAGCGTGCGGGCACGCTCGTCATACGGTGCCAGAATGGCCTCCTCCAGCGCCTTGCAGGCGGCGGCGCGCACCTTGTGCACAGCGGAGAAGCCCATGCCGCAGCCCTTATCGAGCGCCACATCAAAGCTCGCGGACTCAAAGGGCGAGGACCCCATGCGGCCCACATGCTCTACCAGATCGGACGCCTCGACCGCGCGGGTCTTGGCGGCCTCGACGGTAAAGCCCGTGGCCGTGGCCGTAAGCGAAGGGGCGTCGCAGCAAGTAAGCGTGACGGCAAACGGTTCGCCCAAACGCGCCACAACGGTTACATCAACGGCGCGGCGGCGCAGCACATCGCGCTTGAGCGCGGCGCCGGCAGCGTCAATGGCGCGCTGGCTTCGAATCACGCGCACGCGGCAGCCCTCGGGCATGCTGCGAGGCACGCGGCACTCGATGATGTCACCGGCGGCGGCATCATCGGCGGCAATGGTGGTCAGGAACTGGTCAAACTCGTTATCGTGGCGAAGCTCCAGCAGGTCGCCCTTGCCCACGGGCTCAAACAACTCAATGCGGGCGATGGCGGCGCGCCGACGGCGGTCGTCGGGCTTGAGGCCGCGCACATCGCGGTTGGCCGGGCGGCTGCCCAGCACCGTGCCCACGATCTGGCCGCGGTTGTTGGAGCGCTCGTAGCTCATCATCTCGTCACCCGAGGTACCGTCTTGGTAGGCGTGCGTAAAGTCGCGGTTAAAGCAGCGCTTGAGCTGTCGCTGGCGGGCTGCATCCTCATCCTTGGAGGTCGAAACATCGGCCAGCATGTCATCAATCTGATGACGATACACATCAACGATGGAGTACACGTAATCGGGCGCCTTCATGCGGCCCTCGAGCTTGAGCGACGCGGCGCCGGCGTCATACAGACGGCGAACAAGCTGTGAGGTGTTGGTGTCACGCGGGCATAGCGCACGCTCGCGGCCGGCGGGGGAGAGCGCGCGACCGTTCTCGTCGATCAGCTCGTAGGGCAGGCGGCAGGGCTGGGCGCACATGCCACGGTTGGCCGATCGTCCCGCCATGGCAAAGCTCGACAGCAGGCATAGGCCCGAGTAGCAAAAGCAGATGGCGCCATGGCTGAAGACCTCAAGGTCCACATCGGGCGCGGCATCGTGAATGGCGGCAATCTCGTCGATGGAAAGCTCGCGCGAGAGGGTCACGCGGTCGGCGCCCTGCTCGCGGCACCAGATGGTTCCGCGGTCGTCGTGGATGTTTGCTTGGGTCGAGATGTGCGTCTCGATGCCGGGCATCGTGCGCTTGACCTCAAAGAACAGGCCCCAGTCCTGGATGATGAAGGCGTCGGCGCCCAGCGTGGAGCAGCGATGGATGAGTTGCAGCGCATCGCCCATCTCGGACTGCTTGATGACGATGTTGACCGTGACGTAGACGCGCGACCCGGCTAGATGTGCAGCGCGGCAGGCTTGCTCAAAGGCCTCGTCGGTAAAGTTGGTGGCCTTGCGGCGGGCGTTGAAGCTGCCCATGCCGCAGTAGATGGCGTCTGCTCCGGCGGCGAGTGCGGCGGCAAAGGGCTCAGGCCCTCCGGCGGGCGCCAAAAGCTCGGGTCTGCGGTTGGTGGTTCGACTGGCGGTTGCGGTCATATCCTGCCTTTCAAAATGCTCAGATACTCAAAAGTATAGTGGCGCCGTTGCGGCAGGCGATGCCCGTGCTCCAAGCGGGATAAAGTCTTCAGCAGCTTGGGCTGGCTGACCCCGTGGAGAACCGTTCAGCTGCCAACGGGCGCCGTTGGGCGATAAAATATTCTCGCAGCGTGATAATAATCTTGCATCGCGCGGAAACCTTGAGTACTATCCCAATCAAGCGCGGTGTTCAGACCGAACTGTGCCTCCCGGTGTGAACGCCGCGCTCACGCTTTCTCAACTGATCGTAAGGAGATAAACATGAGCAAGACCGTCGTGTCTTCCGATAACGCACCCGCAGCCATCGGACCGTATTCCCCCGGCATCCAGACCGGCAACATGGTGTTCCTGTCCGGCCAGCTGGGCATCGACCCCGCAACTGGCAAGATGCCCGAGGGCGTCGAGGCCCAGGCTAAGCAGTCCCTTGCTAACGTCGAGGCCCTGCTGACTGCCGCCGGCGCCACCTTTGCCGATGTCGTCAAGACCACGGTCTACCTGGCCGACATCGCCGACTTCGCTGCCGTGAACGAGATTTACGCCTCCAAGTTCGAGGCTCCGTTCCCCGCGCGCAGCGCTTTCCAGGTTGCCGCCCTTCCGGCCGGCGGTCTGGTCGAGATCGAGGTCGTCGCCGCTCTCTAAGGCGTTGGCCACAACTAAACATGACATGCAAAAAGACCCTGCAGCGCGTGCGAGCTGCAGGGTCTTTTGTCAAGTGACGGATCGCTTGTGGAGCCGCGCTCCATTTTGCTCGTTAGCCCTCCTTGCGAACTTTTTGCAGGTAGCGGTAGACGCTGGGCTCCGAGATGCCCAGCGCGGTGGCGGCGCAGGCCACGGCGCCCTTGAGCATGAACACCCCGTTGCCGTTGAGGTGGCGAATGACGTCCACGCGGTCGCTCTGACCAAGCGACGCTACATCCAGCCCGCGCGCGCTCAGCAACTCGGCAATGCTGCGGTCGATGAGCTCCTGTGTAGACTCCGAAAGACTTTCGACCTCGATAGGGGCGGGCTCCGTGCGCGTCGGCGCCGCGTCGAAGCACGCCATGAGCTGCTGCGCCATGGCGTTGATGGAGCGCACGGTCGAGAGGTCGGTGTTGACGCAGAGCATGCCGACGATCTCGTCACCCTCGCGGATAAAGTACGTCGCCGACTCCAGCGTCTTGCCACCGGCACCGCGCCCCTCGTAGCCCGTAATAAACGGCAGGTCGCGATACTTGGCGTCGTGCATGATCTTGAGTGCCAGATCGGTGGCGGGACCGCCGACCTTGCGGCCGCTCACGATGCCGTTGCGAATATCGACGATGGCGTGGTCGGGATCCGAGAAATCGTGCAGCACGATTTCGCTGTTTTTGCCGAGTACCTGCTCCAGAAAATCGACCATCGGCAAAAAGCGACGTACGGTCTCGTTCACGGGCAACTCCTTTGGGTGAAATCGGAAATGTTCATAACAATTTTTTCTCATGGTAACACGGTGTCTATTGATTCACATATTCGCAGGTACATTGCGTAATACGGACGAGCGGTAGGAATTTGGCGGTAAACGGTCGACCAAAAGAAAAGTTAGATGCTATTTTGACAGGACACTTTCCTGACCTGCGGAAATGCATTGTCTCAGCTCAAGAATAGTCTGATAACAAAAAATTATTATTGAGAATGAGAAAAATCTTTAATACGATATGCAACGAAGGCACAACCTCACCCCCGCACTGCGTCACAATAGAGCGCTAGATGCGAAAACAACTACTTCGAGGATTGGTGGTCAAATGGCCCAGGAGACGGTTACGAACGGCACTGAAGCCCTGTTCACTCGCGAAGGCATGCCGCCCGTTACGGAAATGATTCCGTGTGCCCTTCAGCATGTGCTGGCATCGTTTGCCGGCATCATTACCCCGGCGGTCATCATGGCCGGCGTCTACGGCTTTAATAGCCAGCAGAGCACCGACATCATTCAGGTTGCGCTCATTCTTTCGGCAATCGACACGGCCCTTCAAGCCTTCGCTCCCTTCCGTCGCATCGGCGGCGGCCTGCCCATCGTCATGGGCGTTTCGTTCGCGTTCCTGCCGGCCCTGCAGGCCATGGGTGCCTCGGGCTTTAGCTTTGGTGCGCTGCTGGGCGGCGAGATTGTCGGCGGTGCCGTCGCGGTCCTCTTTGGTCTGGCCTACAGCAAGATTAAGTGGCTGTTCCCGCCCGTCGTGACCGGTACGGTCATCTTCTCCATCGGCGTTTCGCTGTATCCCACGGCCGTCAAGTATATGGCCGGCGGTATGGGTACGCCGCTGTGGGGCACCCCGCAGGCCTGGTGCGTCGCTCTTATCACCTTCGCCGTGGTCTTTGCGCTCGCCAACTTTGGCAAGGGCACGCTCAAGCTGGGATCCGTGTTCTTTGGCATGATCGTTGGCATGATTGTCTCCATCCCCTTTGGCATGATCGACTTCTCCAGCGTCGCCACCGCTCAGGTCTTCGCCCTTCCCAAGCT
>CABUUE010000146.1 GCA_902494685.1 uncultured Collinsella sp. | reverse complement strand
CGTTGCGCACTACGTGCGGCGGGGCCTCCTTCTGTCCTGCGGAAAGATTCTGGGGCTAACGGGCAGGGGCCGCCGGCTCGTTATCGTGACGGGCGCTGCTCTGAGAAGCTCGATGGGTTGTCTCGCTAGGTAAATAATTGTGCGTGGTGGTATTGTTGCTGTGGGTTTAATTCGATATGAAAGGGTGACTTTGGTGTCCAAGATGGATTCTATGCTCTCCTATATTACTGACCAGCTGAAGGCGCTTACCTCGATTGCTTCGCCTACCGGCTATACCCGTGCGGCGACTGATTATCTAATGGAAACATTGCGCGATATGGGGTTTGGGCCTGAGCGTTCTAATAAGGGCAACGTGCTCGTTGAGCTTGGTGGTGAGGGTGAGCCGCTCGTGTTGGCGAGCCATGTCGATACCCTGGGCGCTATGGTGCGCTCTATCAAGGACAATGGTCGTCTGCGCCCCACGACGATCGGCGGGCATCAGTGGTCTACGGCCGATGGCGAGAACTGCACCGTCTACACGCGCGACGGCAATGTGTACACGGGTGTGGTCCTCAATACCGAGCCTTCGGCGCACGTGGCCGACGAGCCGGTCAAGACTATCGAGAAGAACATGGAGATCCTGCTCGACGAGAACGTCGACAGCAAGGACGATGTGCTCGAGCTGGGTATTCAGACTGGCGACATCATCGCTATGGACCCTCGCACGACGGTGACGGAGAGTGGCTACATTAAGAGCCGCTTCCTGGACGACAAGCTTTCGGCCGCCATTTTGCTGGGCTTGGCGCGTGCCGTCGCCGCTGGCGAGGTGACGCTTTCGCGTAAGGTTTCGCTGCTCTTTACCGTGTACGAGGAGGTCGGCCATGGCGGTGCCTTTGTGCCGGCCGACACGCGCGAGATGATCAGCGTGGACATGGGCTGCGTGGGCGACGACCTGGGCTGCACCGAGCGCATGGTGTCGATTTGCGCCAAGGATTCGGGCGGTCCCTACAACTACGATCTGGTGACCACGCTGTCCAATATCGCGCGCGAGCTTGAGCTCGATTACGCCATCGACGTGTACCCGCATTACGGCTCGGACGTTGAGGCCACGCTCTCGGCCGGCTACGACATTCGCCATGGTCTGATCGGCCCCGGCGTGTACGCGAGCCACAACTACGAGCGCAGCCACATCGACGGCGTGCGCAACACCTTCGAGCTCGTCCGCGCCTACGTACAGCGCTAGCGATGCAGCGGCCTCGGCTGGCACAGCAGTACCGACCGAGGCCGCCCTCTGTAAGTTGCGGTGAAATAGGGACTGTTTAAGCGTTTTAAATGCGAAAACAGTCCCTATTTCACCGCAACTTAGGGGGCAGTGCTGTTATCTCTGCACGTGACGTAGTACCTCAACGGCGGCGCTTACCTCTATCATGCGGCGCTCGAGACCGCGGCGGATGGCCTTGAGGCGATTGCCTGCTGTTGCCCATGCGCTTTGTGAGAGGATTTCGACTGTCTCGTCGACGAACCCATCGAGATGCGACGCATCGAACCAATCGAGCGAGTCAGCAAATGCTAGCTGAGTGGAAGGGTCCGGACCAAACGGTTTGGCGGCAAATCCAAACTCCCCGGCAATGAGCACGGCGGTTGGCACGTTGTACCACAGGCAATTGCCACTATCGAACAGCGGTGCAGGCCGCATTTCCAGCGTGTCGACATTGCGGATGATGCCGAAGTTTCGCCAGTGGCGGTCGCTGTTGGCCAGGAGGGCATCGCAGACAATCATCTGCGACATGGATTTTCTTACCGTGGCTTCGTCAGCCCCGTGTCTGCCAAGAAAGCGACAGTATCGATCGTATGTTGAGTTTCCTCGCTGGCCACCGAGTGCGTCCCTGATATAAGCGGCCGGCACGTATTCCTCACGGCCATTAAGAAAGTCATCGCATAGGCATACGGGCCCGTCGAACATGCGCTCGACCGTATAGGGAACAAACTCACCTTTGGATAGCAGACGCCGATGTAGAGCTGTTGCAACCGCCTCGTTAAACGGTCGCTGATCGTCCATTCCGCATCCTTTAACCAGGATGCGAACGCCATTGCGGATCATCCAGGATTTGGGGAGCTCGCCCTCGGACGTATTGTCAGGATTTTTGAGTCCGATGCCCTCAAGCCAGCCTGAACGATGCTCGGGTGCCGACCGTTCAAAATTGTTTTCGAAGTAATTGAGGTGCTGCCAATTGAGCTCGTCGCAGTCGACCGGTCTTAGCCAATAGCAATCCGAAAGCGAAAAACCCAGGCAACGAACGGGCACTTCAATACCGCTGTCAATTCCCAGCTCGCGATAGCGCGAGATGAGTCCGGGGCGGACGTCGGGCACCGACCGGTGACTCCACCACGTGTTGAGTGCTCGTTTATTCACCGTTGGAGAAGAACTCGAGCACGTGCCAAACGGCATCCTTCGTGCATCGAGTATGTCGGCAATTTCAAAGGAAAACTCGCGCGTTGGATCAAACGAGACATGCGCGACCTCGTGGTCGGCTGACATCAATGTGAACTTGCGCCCTACGTCAGCTGCGGGACGGCGCCCACGCTTACGGACCTTTTGATAACCAATCGCGGAATCGTACTGAACCATTTTCCGCCCACCGACGATATCGCACGCGAGCGTTCCCGATGCAGCCAGTTGCGATATACGGGCCTTCGTAACGCCCAGCAGGCGCGCGGCGTCACCCATGGTTATATAGTTGGAAGTACTCATCTGCTGCATCACCTCGTTAAGTATTCTAATCGTTTAATATAGCAAGCACAAACATCATAATACTTAACATAGTTGCGGTGAAATAGGGACTGTTTAGCGGCTTGAAACGCTTAAACAGTCCCTATTTCACCGCAACTTATCGAGGAGTGCTGTTATTTGATGGCGCCGGTTACGGTGCCGCCGCCCAAGACGACGTCGCCGCGGTAGATAACGACTGCCTGGCCGGGGGCGATGGCTCGCTGCGGTTCGTCAAAAGTCAGCAGCATTTGCCCGTCGGCGCCACGTGTAAGGGTTGCTGCCTGGTCCTTTTGACGGTAGCGGTACTTGGCGCCCACGCGAATGCCGCCGGACGTGAGCTCTGCCTCCATGCGGTCGGCGGGGGCGCTCCAGATCCAGTCATTGGCCGTGAGCGCTGTGGCCGTCAGGTCCTCGGCCTCGCCCAAATGCACAATGTTGTTGGCGGCATCGACGCCCGTCACATACACGGGATGCGCCATCGCGACGCCCAAGCCCTTGCGCTGGCCGATGGTATAGCGCAACGCGCCGTTATGGCGTCCGACCACGCTGCCGTCGCGCCACACAATGTCGCCCGGTGCAGCGGGATGTCCGCAGCGGCGCTCGATATAGCCCGCGTAGTCACCGTCTGGAATAAAGCAGATGTCCTCGCTTTCGGCCTTCTTGGCGTTGATGAAGTCCTGCTCGGCGGCAATGCGGCGCACGTCGCGCTCCTTGTTCAGGCCTGCCAGCGGAAAGATTGTGCGTGCCAGGCGCTCTTGCGTGAGCGAATACAAAAAGTAACTCTGGTCCTTTTTGGGGTCCTCGCCGCGATGCAGCTGCCAGGTGCCGTCGGGCGCCTGGCTCGTTTTGGCGTAATGTCCCGTTGCGATGTAGTCGCAGCCCATGTCCAGCGCCGCATCGAGCAACGCGCCAAACTTAATGTGGCGGTTGCAGATGATGCACGGGTTGGGCGTCAGCCCCTCCTGGTAGGCGTTCACAAAACGCTCGATAACACTGTGGTCGAAGGTCTGCTGCAGGTCGAGCACATGGTGGGGTATCCCCAGGCGCTCGGCGACGGCCTTTGCATCGGCGATGTCGCGGTCGACCTTACTCGTGCCCGTGGCGGGGTCGGGCGCGGGGCAGGTGAGGCGCATGGTGGCGCCGACGCATTCGTAGCCCTGGCTTTTGAGCAGGTACGCGGTCACGTTAGAATCGACGCCGCCGCTCATGGCGACGAGCACGCGCTTGTTGTGCATGGGGAGGTTCTCCTTGGTGGCATGTGGCCAAAAAAGAAAAGCGGCGCGGGAGGCTGGTTCCGCGCCGCAGACATTGTAGCAAGTTCGGACGTCTCGTGGGACACCCTAACGAGATGGGCTCAGGCAGCCAGAAGAGACCTTGATTATCAACTTTATCCGAACACCT
>CABUUE010000145.1 GCA_902494685.1 uncultured Collinsella sp. | reverse complement strand
GCCCACATCGAGCCCCACCAACTCGCTCACACGCAAACCGCATCCGTAGAGCACTTCCAAGATGGCATGGTCGCGCAAGCCCATCTCGCCCTCGGGGAAGTCTTGATCGAGCAGCGCCGAGACATCCTCCACCGATAGATACTCCGGCAAACGCTCAGCCTTTTTAGGCAGGCGCAGCGCCGCCGTCGGGTTTTGGGCCACGGCCCCATCGCGCACCAAAAAGGCATGCAGGCCCTTCACGGCAGCAAGCGCGCGCTCCACCGAGGCGTCGGAATAGCCTCCGTCGCGGTGATCGGCGACAAAGCCCTCCACGACCTGACGGGTCACCTCTTCAAAAGACACAATACCCGCCCGCTCTAGATAGGCGCAGTACGTCGTAAGGTCACGACGATAGGCCACAATCGTGTTGCGCGCCAAGCCCCGCTCGACCGCGAGGTAATCGAGATACTCCCCCGCCGCCACGGCGAGCGACGAGGGAGTAGCTTCGGTATGTTCCTTATTCGCCGGCACCCTTAGTCCGTAGCGAGGTTCATGGGCGTCACCTGCAGACGGTCGACACCCTCGTGCTGGCCGATCGAAGCGCGCACGAACTCGCGGAACAGCGGCTGCGGGTTGGTCGGGCGGCTCTTGAACTCGGGATGAGCCTGGGTTGCCACATACCACGGATGCACGTCGCGCGGCAGCTCGACCATCTCGACCAAGCGCTCGTCAGGCGACAGACCCGAGATAACCAAACCGGCGTCCTCGAGCTGATCGCGGAAGGCGTTGTTGAACTCAAAGCGGTGACGGTGACGCTCGTAGACGAGTTCCTCGCCATATGCCTCACGAGCAAGAGTATCGGCGGCGAGCTTGCACGGATAGGCGCCCAGGCGCATGGTGCCGCCCTTCTCGGTCACGTCCTCCTGCGAGCTCATCAGATCGATGACGCTATACGGACCGTCCGGATCAAACTCGGAGGAGCTGGCACCGGCAAGGCCAACGACATTGCGGGCGAACTCGCACACGGCCACCTGCATACCCAGGCAAATGCCCAGATACGGAATCTTGTGCTCACGGGCAAACTCGGCCGCGAGGATCTTGCCCTCCAGGGCGCGCTTGCCAAAGCCGCCGGGGACCAGGATGCCCGAGGCGTCGCCCAGAACCTCGGAGACATTCTGCTCGTCGAGGCTCTCGCCGTCGACCAGCTGGACGTCCACATGGCGATCGTAGAAGACGCCCGCATGGTGCAGGGCCTCGATAACCGACAGGTACGCATCGGGCAGCTGCGTGTACTTACCCACGACGGCGATCTTCACCTTGTCGGCGTGATGGTTGGCGTGATTCTGTTTGCGCAGGAACTCGTTCCACTCGCTCATGTCGCGCTCACGCGGATCCAGACCCAGACGCTCGCAAATGCGCAGGTCAAAGTCCTGCTCGGCAAGCAGCTGCGGAACATCGTAAATGCTCGCGCAGTCCTCGTTGGTAAAGACGCAATCGGTGTCGACGTCGCAGAAGCTTGCAATCTTTCCGCGGATAGCGTCATCGATATGGTGGTCGGAGCGCAGCACGATGATATCGGGCTGGATGCCAAAGCTGCGGAGCTCCTTGACGGAATGCTGTGTGGGCTTGGTCTTGACCTCGTGGGCGGCGGCGATATAGGGAACGAGCGACACGTGGATGTAGCAGACGTTCTCGGGGCCGGCCTCCTTGCGGTACTGGCGGATGGCCTCGACAAACGGCTGCGACTCGATGTCGCCGATCGTGCCGCCCAGCTCGGTGATGACTACATCGGAGCCGGTCTGCTCCTCGATGCGGCGGAACTTGTCCTTAATGGCATTGGTGACGTGAGGAATCACCTGCACGGTACCGCCCAAAAAGTCGCCGCGACGCTCGCGGGCGATTAGGCTTTTGTAGATGGCACCGGTCGTAAAGTTGGAATCGCGGGTCAGGTTCTCATCAATAAAGCGCTCGTAATGACCCAGGTCCAGGTCGGACTCGTAACCATCCTCGGTAACGAAGACCTCACCATGCTGGAACGGGCTCATGGTACCGGGGTCGACGTTCAGATACGGGTCGGCCTTCTGCATCGTTACTTTGTAGCCACGCGACTTGAGCAGACGGCCCAGCGAGGCCGCGGTGATACCCTTGCCCAGGGACGAAACCACGCCACCGGTTACGAACACATGCTTGGTCATATTGAGTTACCTGCGCTTCCCGTAGAAGTTGTTTATCCACATCTTACGGGTCTTCATTGTAATACTCGCGCCGCGAACCGTTCGCAATTTTTCTCGTGCGCGATTGCATTTCTCAATCTTGAAACAAAACGCCGCCCGGTTTCCCAGGCGGCGTCGCTATGGCAAGGGTTACATGCTGCTATCGATCAGCAACCGCGTCCTCAAGCATTTCTTGAACGAGCATGCCGGTACGGACGCCCTCAAGATACCATTCGCCACGTTCGGTGAGGCAAATGCCATTTGCAAGCTGACCGCCGTCGTCGCTATAACGCGAGACGACATCAATCATGCCTTCGGAATCCAAGCGATCGATTGCGGCGCGGGCACGATACGGCGAAACCCCCACGCGCTCGGCAAGCGTTTTGCGCGAGAACCCATACGGCCCGCCATTGTCTTCGGTTTGCTGGTCGATCTCCATCAACACCAGCACCTCGACACGCTTCATATCGTTGACACTCGCACGACCCTTGCCCGCCATAGCAGCCTCCTCAAACCGAGCACGAGCATCTAACGCGCCGTGCGCGACCGACACACCTCACGATGGCAGGTAATATCCATCATGCGGCATCCCGCTAAGGATGAAACAGTTACGGTTATTGTATACCGCTCAAATTGTTTCTAGGCAGGTAAACGGCTATTTTTCGCCGAAATAGGCGCTTTATTGATCAAAAAGCCGTACCGGGCGCTAACCCGATACGGCCAAAATGCAATGCAATTACCGCGGTGCTTCAAACTTAGCGATGGAAGAAACCGCGGCGCTCGAACTTGGGCTCGCAGCACACGTTGATACCCAGTTTGCGCAGTACCGTCTCATCCGTCGGCGAGATAATCACGCTAAAGAAGGCATCGCAACCGCGCAGCTGCTCCAGACCCGAAAGGACGCGAGCGGCCGTCGCGCTCGTGGCCGAGGTGATCGACAGCGCCATAAGCGTCTCGTCGGTGTGGAGGCGCGGGTTTTTGCTTCCCAGGAAATGCGTCTTGAGCTTGCTGATGGGCTCGATCGCCTCATCGCTAATGACCTCGAGCTCAAGGTCGACGCCCGAGACATGCTTGAGAGCGTTCATAATGAGCGAACTTGCGGCGCCCAGGCGCGTGGAGGTCTTACCGGTCACCACGGAGCCATCGGGCATGACCATGGCACCCACGGGACCACCCGTGAGCTGCTCCCTGGTGAGGGCCGCCGAGCGCGCCGGTGAGTAGTTCTTATCGATGCCGGCTTTCTTCATAATAATCTTGAGACGGTCGACTTGCTCATCGCCCACGCCGGTACGGCGCACATTTTCGACCGCGGTAAAGTAGCGGCGGACGATCTCCATCTTGGAAGCGTCGCGGCAGGCATCGTCATCGGTGATGGCAAAGCCGACCATATTGACGCCCATGTCCGTGGGGCTCTGGTAGGGGCTCTTGCCCAGGATCTTTTCCATCAGGGCACGAACCACCGGGAAGGCCTCGACGTCGCGGTTGTAGTTGACCGTGGTTTTGTTGTAGGCCTCAAGGTGGAACGAGTCGATGATGTTGGCGTCATCGAGGTCTGCCGTGGCGGCCTCGTAGGCAATGTTGACCGGATGCGTAAGGGGCAGATTCCAAACCGGGAAGGTCTCGAACTTGGCATAGCCGGCAGCGGTACCGTGCTTATGCTCGTGATACAGCTGCGAGAGGCAGGTGGCGAGCTTGCCCGAGCCGGGGCCGGGTGCCGTCACGACAACGAGCGGACGCGTGGTCTCGACAAACTCGTTCTTGCCGTATCCATCGTCGGACACGATCAGATCGACATCGTGCGGATACCCCTCGATAGGATAGTGCAGCTTGGCAGGAATGCCGAGCGCGTTTAGACGATTGCGGAACACATCGGCAGCAGGCTGGCCGGCGTACTGGGTGATGACCACAGCCGCGACGGCAAAGCCGTTGCCGCGGAACAGGTCAACCAGGCGCAGCACATCCTCGTCATAGGTAATGCCAAGGTCACCACGAGCCTTGTTTTTCTCGATGTGGTTCGCGTTGATCGCGATGATAACCTCGACATCGTCGGCGATG
>CABUUE010000144.1 GCA_902494685.1 uncultured Collinsella sp. | reverse complement strand
GCCCGCGATCTTCGACGATGTCAAGGCACGTGTCACCGAGCGCCTTGCCGCGATGACCGGCCTTGAGGTGGCGGGCGTCAACCTGCGTATCGAGGACGTCATCACCCCCGAGGAGTACGAGCGCCGCACCAGCCAGCACGAGTAACCTTCCAAAAAGGGACAGGTTTGTTTTGGCAGGTTTTATCTGCGAAAACGTTAAACGGCCGACCGCGCAAGCAAAAGCGTGGCCGGCCGTTATTTGTATGCCCCCCCGATGCAGGCATACCGCTCGTCTAACTAGGGGTTGCAATCGTCGCGTTCCGCGTTACCCTAATGGGCGCATTGTTTCCAAATTGTTAACGAGGGGTTGCCGTAATGGCTGACGAGCACGAAACAGAAAGCAAGGCATGGGCGATTGAGGCCGCCGCTGCAGAGGCGGCATCGCGTGCTGCCGAGGAGGTGCATCGTCCTCCCGTGGTGCCGATGGAGCGCGTGGTTGATCGCACCGATATCGAGCGCGGCGAGCGTGCCGGCCAAAAGCGCAGCCAGGAGCCGGGTTTCCCGCGCTTTTTTGCCGAGCTCAATCTGGGCCTGATTCTTACGGCCTTTGCCATCGTTGCGTTTAAAACCCCTAATCACTTTGCTTTTGGCGGCACCTCGGGCGTGTCGGTCATTCTGTCCACGCTGTTCCCGACCCTGCCCGTCGGCGTCTTTATGTGGATTATTAATGCGGTTCTCGTCGTTTTGGGCTTTATCTTTTTGGAGCGCAAGGCAATCCTGTGGAGCGTCTTCGCCTCGTTTGCGCTGTCCGCCTATGTTTCGCTGTTTGAGCTCTTTATTCCGACCGATGTCTCGATGACGGGCGATATGTGGCTCGATCTGTGCTTTGCCGTCATCTTGCCGGCGCTCGGCAGCGCTATTGTCTTTGACATTGGCGCCTCGACGGGTGGCACGGACATTCTTGCCATGATCCTCAAGCGCCGCACGACGCTCGAGATTGGCCGTGCCCTACTGCTGGTCGATATCGGCATCGTGACCATCGCGGCCTTTTTGTATGGCCCGCGTGTCGGTCTGTATTGCGTGCTCGGCCTGTTTGCCAAGACGCTTGTGGTCGACAAAGCCATTGAGAGCATTCACCTGCGCAAAGTCTGCACCGTCATTTGTTCCGAGCCCCTTAAGGTCGAGGAGTTTATCGTCAAGCATCTCAACCGCACGGCAACCATCAGCCGCGGCTACGGTGCCTTCTCGGGCAAGTGCGTGACGGTGATCATGAGCGTGCTGAGCCGTCGCGAGGCAGTGCAACTGCGCCGCTATACCCGCGAGATTGACCCTGGCGCCTTCATCACCATCGTCGATAGCTCCGAAATCGTCGGCAAGGGCTTCCGCGGCACGAACTAGCCCTGGTGCGCGCTTCGAATCATTGAATAAAGCTACCCACGTTGCAAATCGGTCATCTTGGGGTATTTGTCCTCACATTGGGCGATAATGATGCCAAAGACATCGTTTGCGATCCAGGTGATTCGCTCTAGATACGAAGGGATGATTTCGATGTTCTGTTCGCAGTGTGGCGCCCCCATGGGCGATAACGACAAGTTCTGCGGCGTGTGCGGTGCCCCTAATACCGAGGTCAAGGCCGCCGGCCCCGCTCCGCAAGCTCAACCTCAGCCGCAGGGCCAGCCGTTTGCCCAGCCGCAGCCGCAGCCGTTCGTTGCGCCCCAGCCGGCTATGAACGCGCCCAAGGGTTGCATGGCTCAGGCCTTCAACGACATGCTTAAGGTTCCCGGCGCCTTGGTTCGCGTATGCCAAATCGCCTTTTTGCCGGCGCTGATCTGTGTTGTCTCGGTGCTGGTGCTGTTTATCCCCGTTATCGGAGGTATCGCAGCGGCCATTGGCTTTTTGCTCGCGTACGTGGCAAGCGTGTGCGGCGCGGGCTTTGCCATCGAGTGGGGTCGTGACCTGTCGCTCAAGGATGATAACGGCATGGAGCGTCCGCTGCTGCGCTCGACCTCGTTTGGATTGGGCATTTTCTCGTCTGTCATTACCGGTGTGCTCGAGTTCGTGGCTATTATTCCGGTGATTGGCGTGGTGTTCTCGGCTATCGAGAGCGTCGTGATCGGTGCCGTCGGTTCATATTATTTCAATGGTTCGAGCGGTCTCGAGGCCGCACTCTTCGGCTCGATGGGCCTGCTCGTCTTTGCCATGATCGTGTCGGTGGTACTGGGCATCTTCTTTAAGATGTTTGGAGATGCTGCCGTGATGCACTTTGCCGTCGTCGGGCGCGTGGAGAGCGCGTTCTCGCTTGAGAAGGTTTGGAAGTCCTATAAGGCCAACCTGGGCAAGTTGTTCTGCGCATCGATTCTCCCCGAGTTTTTGACGGGCATCGTGTCGCACATCATCACGTGGATCTTCACCGCCATCTTCGGCGCCATTGCTACGTTTGGTATGTATAGCTATTACTATCGCCCCACGGGTCTTGAGGCAATCATCGAGGGCGGCGGCATTACGCTCATCCTGTTCTTGATGATCGTTGCCTTTGTCACGGTGTTCCTGACTGTGTTTGGCAAGATGCTCAAGTATCGCGCCGTCGGCTATTGGGCGGCACGTCATGCCAGCGAGTGGGCCGATGAGGATGCCGACGATGTCCTGACGTTTGTGCTCCCGGGTGAGAAGAAGCCTACTCCTGCGGGATTCAACCCCACGGCCGCCACTGGTGCTGCGCCTGCCCCGGCACCTGCCCCTGCCCCTGCACCTGCACCTGCGCCTGCACCTGCGCCCGCGCCTGCTCCGGCGCCTGCCCCGGCGCCTGCACCTGCACCGGCGCCCGAGGCGACGCCTGCGGAGCCCGATTGGGATGCCCTTGCTACGCCGGCGGATGAGCCGGGCGATAATCCTGCTGCCGAAAACAATCAAACCGAATAGTCGGTCGAGGCGCCCTGGGCAACTGAGCCCGGGGTGCCTTTTTCTACTGCGAAAGCAAGAAAATGCCTGGGAAAACGGTTGCAGCAAAATTTCTCGGAAATTGGCCAATGTTGCGCAACAACGTCGCGGCTATTGTTGAGAACATAGACGTGTAAGGTTTGAAGGCGTGCAACGCCTTAGGAAAAGGAGAGGCTTATGTTCTGTCCCACTTGTGGTCCTCCCATTTCGGATGATGCCAAATTCTGCCCTGTCTGCGGTTCTGCCGTCGGTGCCGTTTCCGCTGCTCCTGCTCCGCAGCCCGCGCCGCAGCCTGCACCTCAGCCCCAGCCTGCTCCGCAGCCCACGCAGATTCAGCCCACTCCGGTTCAGGCAGTTCAGCCTCAGCCTCAGCAGCAGTACACCGGTCAGCAGCAGTATGCTCAGCAGCCTGCACCTGCCCCGATGGGCTATACTCCGATTAAAACCGACCGTGGCGTGATCGGCTGGCTCCTGCTTTCCATCGTGACCTGCGGCATCTATTCATATTACTTCCTCTATTGCCTCGCCCGCGACATCAATGTCATGTGCCAGGACGACGGCGATTCCACGCCGGGTCTGGCAGCATTTATCCTGCTGTCGTTCGTGACCTGCGGCTTCTACGCACTCTACTGGTACTACAAGATCGGTAACCGCCTGCAGGCTAATGCTCCTCGCTATGGCCTGATGTTCCAGGAGAACGGTACCACCGTTCTTATGTGGCAGATCGTCGGCGCGCTGCTGTGCGGCCTTGGCACCATCTTTGCCATGAACATCATCATCAAGAACACCAACGCCATGGCAACGGCTTACAACACCCGTCTTGGCGTTCGTGCCTAACGATAAGAGCGGCGTGAATAGCTCCCAGGGACATAAGGGCGCGGCGGAACTCATTCGCCGCGCCCTTTCTTGCATCGGTGTGCTCTTTGTCGCCTGGCTCGCACTTTACCTGCTCGATATCGGCTGTGTCTTTCGGTTGATGACGGGCATTCCCTGTCCGGGATGCGGCATGACGAGAGCCTGGTTGGCGGCGCTGCGACTCGATTTTGCGGCGGCCTTCGCTTATCATCCGCTGTTTTGGGTGGTGCCGATTGCGTTTGCGCTCGCGTTCGTGCGCGAGGAGGTGGCATTGAGCAAGCTAAAGCGCGGCATCGACATTACGGTTATTGTTCTGTGCGTGCTGGTCGTTGCCGTATGGATCGTGCGCCTTATCAACCCGGCAGACGCGGGCCTGCTCTTTGGCGGTCACGCTCCCGCCGGAGTTCCCACCGATATCATCCACCTCGAAACCCCACGCTGGCTCGCCATCCTTCGCTCTTACCTGTCGTGACGGAGGATGCGCTAGAAAAGCGGTCGACACATAAGCGGGGGCGAACGTTG
>CABUUE010000143.1 GCA_902494685.1 uncultured Collinsella sp. | reverse complement strand
GGCGGCACGTCGACCACCTTCGACGTGCTCAACAAGTACTTCACCATTAAGCAGATGCCCGTAGTTGCTTCCACCTACTGGAACAACGTGTTTGGCCGCGTGCCCGGCGACGCCGATGGGGACGCCGAGGGCCTTGCCACCATGCGAAACATCGGCAAAAACATGGCCTGGCTCCTGCGCTGCATCGAGGCAGGACAGGCCGCCGGTATCAACGCACCCGAAGCCGATCGCGCAACGACCAACTTCATTCGATAGAGCGGCGGAACATACTATGAACGTGCAAATCTTCGGCACCAAGAAGTCCTTTGATACCAAGAAGGCCCAGCGCTATTTTAAGGAGCGTCGCATTAAGGTGCAGTTTATTGACCTTAAGGAAAAGGAGATGAGCAAAGGCGAGCTCACGAGCGTGATGCAGGCGGTCGGCGGCATCGACAAGCTGCTCAACCCCAAGGCCAAGGACGAGGAGACGCTCGCGCTCATCCAGCACCTCACCCCTAGCCAGCGCTTCGACAAGCTGCTCGAGAACCAGCAGGTCTTGGCCGAGCCCATCGTGCGCAACGGCAAAAAGGCCACCGTCGGTTATTGCCCCGATGTATGGGGAGCCTGGGAGTAGCCTGTGTTATTTGCCGGCGTGTGGGTATAAGAGCGAGCGTTTGGCATAAGATTTAACTGTAAGCCATGTCTAACAAAGGAGGGCACATGCCCAACAAACCCGTGAAGATCATCATGCTTACCGGATACCTCGGTGCCGGCAAGACCACGCTGCTCAACCACATCCTCGCTAACGACGGCGGTATCCGCGCCGCCGTGATCGTCAACGATATCGGCGAGATCAACGTCGACGCCAGCCTCATCGCCGACGGCGGCCTTTCCGAGACCGACGACCTCATCCCGCTCACTAACGGCTGCATCTGCTGCACGCTTTCGGACGACCTTGCCAACCAGCTGCAGGGCATCGCCGATTCGGGCGACTTCGATTACATCATCATCGAGGCCTCGGGCATTTGCGAGCCTATCCCCATCGCCTACACCATCTCGAGCTTCTGCGACGAGGCCAAGGTGGGCGGTCAGCCCAAGCTTGCACTCGACAACATCGTGGCCGTGGTCGATTGCGCCCGCATGTACGACGAGTTCAACGGCGGCCGCGACCTGCTGGCCGAGAATATCGACGAGGACGACATCGAGAGCCTGCTCATCCAGCAGATCGAGTTCTGCTCCACGCTCATCCTCAACAAGACCGATACCGTGACGCCCGAGCAGATCGCCGAGCTCAAGGCCATCGTGCGCAGCCTGCAGAAGGACGCCGTAATTGTCGAGGCTCAAAACGGCGAGGTCCCCATGGAGGAGCTGCTCGATACCGACCGCTTCGACTTTATGCGCGCCTACAACTCCGCCGCCTGGATCGAGGCCATGGAGCATCCCGAGGAGCACGACGACCCCGAGGTGCTCGAGTACGACATCGAGACCTTTGTGTACTCGCGCCGCAAGCCGTTTGACCTGCAAAAGTTCACCGATTTTGTTGAGCAGGAGTGGCCCGACGAGGTCATCCGCGTCAAGGGTCCGCTGTGGCAGACCGGCGATCCGGACATGTGCTACATGTTTGAGCAGGCCGGCCACCAGATGCGCCTGATGGAGAACGGCCTGTTTGTCGACTCGGCGCCCGAGGGCGAGAAGCAGAAGATCATCAACGAGAACCCCGAGATCATGCAGATTTGGGACGACGAGACGGGCGACCGTATGACGAGCCTGTGCATCATCGGCCGTCACATGGACAAGGATGCGCTCATCGCCTCCCTCGATGCCTGCCTGACCGACTGGCACCGCGCCTAGGTTTATCCAAGCGGGCATTTTCCGCCCACGTAACCGCCAAACCACCACGAAGGTGCCTGTCCCCTTCGTGGTGGTTTTTCGTTCTGAGCCAAGGAGATTCATGTTCAACATTGTGCTGTATGCGCCCGAGATTCCGGCCAATACGGGCAATATCGGCCGCACCTGCGTGGTCACCGGCGCCCGTCTGCATCTGGTTGAGCCGCTGGGGTTTTCGCTCGACGACAAAACGGTACGTCGCGCCGGCCTGGGCTACTGGCAAAACTTGGATGTGACGACCTATGCCGGCTGGGAGGATTTTCTTGCGCGCAACGGTCTCTCCCCCGCCGATGCCCGCCTGCATCTGCTGACCAAAAAGGCGCGCCGTACCTATGCGCAAAGCACCTACCGCGACGGCGACTTTTTGGTCTTTGGCAGCGAGAGCTCGGGCATTCCCGAGCCACTGCTTGCCGCGGCGCCCGAGCGTTGCGAGCGCATCCCCATGCTGCGCGATTGCGACTCACTCGATAACGCCGAGGCTTGGGAAGCTCACGAGGAATCGCTCGGGCATACCGAGGACAGCCACGAGACCATCCTTCAACAGGATATCTGCGGCAACTTCGTCAACCCGGACGACTACCGCATCAGCGCACTCAACCTCTCCAACAGCGCCGCCATCGTCCTCTACGAAGCCCTGCGCCAAACAGGCTTTCCGGGAATGTGACAAAGGGACCGTCCCTTTGTCACATTCAAGCGCCACGCCGATGGCACACACGCCTAATTGATGCTCTAGATAAAGAGCCCTCACTTTTAATCAGAATTAACTAAAGTAAAATGAAGTTAAACGGCGGTGTGAAAGGAGAGCCTTGTGAAATATCTCGAGAACCCGTTTACCCCCAGTTTTGGTGAGGTTCCTGCCCATCTCGCTGGCAGACAACAGATTATTCGGGATTTGGACCGTGCCTTCTTGAGCCAGCGCAGGCGCCCAGAATTGACCTCGATCTTCTCAGGCGCGCGTGGAACCGGTAAAACTGCTCTCATGTCGTCGCTCGCGACAAGGGCGGAATCCCACGGCTGGATAGCCGTAAAGACGACCGCGCTCCCGGGAATGCTTGAGGAAATCGAGTTCGGGGCGAAACGCGCCGCCGGCCATCTTATCGACCCGTCTAAGAACTTCGAAGTCACCGGTCTCGGAATTGCACCGCTCGGCAGCATCGAGGTCAATCGCGTTCACGATGCCTCAACCTGGCGTTATCGCATGAGCGACATCATCGACCAGCTCAACGAGGCAGGCACCGGTCTGCTCGTCACGGTTGACGAGGTGGACCCGACACTCGACGAAATGATTCAGCTCGCAGCGACGTATCAGCACTTTGTGACCGATGGGAAACGCGTCGCCCTGCTCATGGCGGGACTTCCCAACAACGTCTCGACGTTGCTGAACCACAAGACGGTCTCGTTCCTTCGCCGCGCCCAACAATATCATCTGGGTCGCATTGCCGACTATGACGTACGCGAGGCCTTGATTCGCACAATCCAGGAAAACGATCGCCTGGCAGATGCTGAGGGAATCGATAGAGCCGTTCGCTCGATCTCTGGTTTTCCCTTCCTATTGCAACTCGTAGGCTACCGTGCCTGGGATCTCACAAGCGATTCGAAGGAAATCTCGTCACGCGACTTTGACCTGGGAATCAAAATCGCGCGCGACGAGATGGACGACCGAATCCTCGCGGCAACCTATCGGGAACTCACTGCAGAGGACAAGCGATTCCTCATCGCCATGCTCGATGACGAGGAAGAGTCCACCACCGCCGACCTTGTCGAGCGCCTTAAGCGTTCGCCGCAGCAGGTCTCCCGCTACCGACGCCGAATGATAGATGCCGGCATCATCGGGGAACGAGGACGAGGGCTCGTCGCATTTGAATTGCCATTCTTCCGCGACTATCTCGCGGCTCAATGCGTGAAATAGGCATCAATGAGGCAAAGGGGCTGTCCCTTTGCCTCATTGTCTATAGGTAGCGGCCGGTGATGCTTGCGGAGCAGGCCACGATGTCGCCCGGCGTACCGGCGCAGACGATTTGCCCGCCCGCGTCGCCACCGCCCGGGCCCATGTCGATCACGTAATCGGCGTTACGGATAAGGTCGAGATCGTGTTCGATCACGATAACCGTGGCGCCCTTGGCAACGAGGCCGTCAAACACACTCAGCAACACCTGAACATCGAGCGGATGCAGGCCAATCGTGGGTTCGTCGAACACGAATACGGCATCATCCTGCACGCGGCCCATCTCGCTCGCGAGCTTAAGGCGCTGTGCCTCGCCGCCCGAAAGCGCCGGCGTGGGCTCACCGAGCGTGAGATAGCCCAAGCCCAAGTCGTGCAAGGTCTGCAAGCGCGCCTGAACCTTCTTGAGTCCCAGTGTGGCGTCGATGGCCTCGTCCACACTCATGTCCATGAGCTGCGGCAACGTCAGCAAGCTCCCGTCCTTACCCTCGCGATGGATATGCGAGGCGGCCTCGGCGTAGCGCGAACCACGGCATGCTGGGCAGACGATCTCGACGTCGGGCAAAAACTGCACGTCGAG
>CABUUE010000142.1 GCA_902494685.1 uncultured Collinsella sp. | reverse complement strand
GCCCGGTCCCGTTCCGAACCCGGAAGCTAAGCCCCATCGCGCCGAGAGTACTGCGGGGTCAGCCCGTGGGAGGCCAGGGCGCCGCTGACCGGTGGACGGCACCGAGCCGTCATCGAACTGAGAAGGGGGAGGCCTCGCGGCCTCCCCCTTTTTTGCGTTATATACATGTTGTGCTTTGGGACCTAGCTTCCCCGTATGCGCTCTTACTGTTTGCCTGTTTTTTGAGTCCATCTAGTTTATTTGAGCGATAATTACTCGCATTGGCGTTAGGGAGGGCTTGATGTTTACCGTATTTGTCTTGGGCAATATTGCTTCGGGTAAGTCGACTGCCTGCCGCTATTTCGAATCTCGTGGCGCTATGCTTATCGATCTGGATGAGCTTGCAAAATCGCTGTATGTGCCGGGCTCTGATATCGTCAATGCTCTCGCGGATGAATTCGGTTGGGACATTTTGGATGAGGAAGGCGGCATTCGCCGCAGTATCCTCGCTTCTCGAGCTTTCGCTTCTCCTGATTCGGTCGCACGGCTCAATGGCATCGTGCATCCCGTTCTGATTGAACAGCTTTCGCTTAGGATTCTCGATCCGGTTTGTTGTACGGTTTCATCTCCCCGTTATCCCTTTGCGGTGGTCGAGGTTTCAGCTCCGACTGGTTTTGAGGATGCATTTGGCTTGGCTGATGAAATTCTGGTCATTAGCGCCCCTTTGTCAGTTCGTCGCGAGCGCGCTATTCAACGTGGCATGGAGCCATCTGATTTCGATGCCCGTTCTGCTTGCCAGCCCGATGAGTCTGCGCTGTGCAATCTCGCTACAACGGTGATTGATAATTCGGCAGCCGATAATTCGCTCTTTGAGCAGCTTGACTCATGGCTTGCATGCCACGGGTTTATAGATACTCCGGATAAGGAGGAGGCCGATGCCTAAGGCACGTTTCTTTACGTGGTATCGCGTGGCGCCACTTGCCGTTGTGTTCGTCTTCGGCCTTATTTCGCTCGTCTACTCGTGTGCTCCTGCCGCTTTCTTTAAGCCGCTGTATCCGATTGACTACGAGGCGTATGTAAAGCAATCCAGTATTTCGCATAATCTGGATCCGTATCTGGTGTGCGCCGTCATTAAGTCGGAATCGAATTGGGATCCCGAGGCCGAGTCGAATCAGGGTGCTCAGGGATTGATGCAGCTGATGCCCGAGACTGCCCAGGACATGATCGCCAAGGGCCTTGTCGACGGAGGGGAGTATTCGGTCGACAATCTTAACGATCCGGCTACGAATATCGAGTTTGGCTGCGCATACCTCTCGTATCTTCTCGCCTATTTCAACGGGTCGACGGATAGTGCCATCGCCGCCTATAACGCCGGTATGGGCAATGTCGACGGATGGGCGCAGCAGAACACGTCACTCCATAATGCGATTACCTTCCCTGAAACTCAGGCTTATCTGATTCGCGTCAATAATGCCTGGGTTCGATATAAGACTCTCTATCCCGATCGGTTCGTATAGGACTAAGCCCACCGCCTGCGTATACTGCAGATGTACGAGTTAGGAGTATCCATGGCGGAATTTGAAGTAGAACGCGTTGGTGGTGAACTTAAGCGCTTTGGCGTTGAGGGCGCTGATGTGCCGTTTAAGGTCGTGTCTCCATACGAGCCCGCTGGTTCCCAGCCTAAGGCCATTGAGTCACTTGTGCGGGGCGTGAGGGACGGAGACCGCTATCAGGTTTTGCTGGGCGTGACTGGTTCGGGCAAGACCTTCACGATGGCAAAGACTATTGAGGCCCTGGGAAAGCCGACGCTGGTCATGGCCCCCAATAAAACGCTCGCTGCTCAGCTTGCGAGCGAGCTCAAAGAGTTCTTTCCCAACAACGCTGTGGTCTACTTCGTCTCGTACTACGACTACTATCAGCCCGAGGCGTATGTGCCGCAAAGCGATACATATATCGAGAAAGACTCCTCGATTAACGAAGAGGTCGAGATGCTGCGCCATCAGGCGACCGCGTCACTGCTCTCTCGACGTGATGTGATCGTTGTCGCATCGGTCTCGTGTATCTATGGCATTGGCTCTCCTGAGGACTATGCGGGTCTGGCTCCAAACGTCGACAAGAAGGTGCCGCTCGAGCGCGATGACTTTATCCATGCACTTATCGACATTCAATATGATCGCAATGACTATGACCTGGCACGTGGCACGTTCCGCGTGCGCGGCGATGTTGTTGACG
The DNA here is from genome assembly GCA_902494685.1 of uncultured Collinsella sp. Taxonomy (GTDB): domain Bacteria; phylum Actinomycetota; class Coriobacteriia; order Coriobacteriales; family Coriobacteriaceae; genus Collinsella. The sequence continues at coordinate 2,203 of CABUUE010000142.1, read as the reverse complement.
TGTATCCGCCTTATGCCGAGCATCCGTTGCGGTTTGAGTTCTTTGGCGACGAGGTCGAGCTGATTGCCGAGATCGATGAGGTCACCGGTGAGATGCTTCGTGAGTACGAGGCCATTCCCGTATGGCCGGCATCGCACTACGTGACCGAGAAGCCGAAGGTCAAGGCGGCTCTGAAATCGATCAGCGAAGAGTGCGAGAAGCGCGTGGCGGAGCTCAAGGCGACCGACAAGTTGCTCGAGGCGCAGCGTCTGCAGCAGCGTACCGATTATGATCTTGAGATGCTCGAGACGATGGGCTTTTGCAACGGCATCGAGAACTACTCGCGTCATCTGGACGGTCGCAAGCCGGGTGAGCCGCCGTTTACCCTAATCGATTACTTTCCCAAGGATATGCTCTGCATCATCGATGAGAGCCATGTGACGGTGCCGCAGATTCGCGGCATGCACGAAGGTGACCGCTCGCGTAAGGTGACGCTGGTGGAACACGGTTTTCGTCTGCCCTCGGCGCTCGATAACCGCCCGCTTCGTTTCGATGAGTTTGAGGCAAGGATCCCCCAGTTTATCTATGTTTCGGCCACGCCGGGCGACTACGAGCTGCGGGTGAGCCAAAACGACGTGGAGCAGATTATTCGTCCGACCGGCCTGCTCGACCCCAAGATTGACGTGCGTCCAGTTCGCGGTCAGATTGACGATCTTGAGGACGAGATTCGCGAGCGCGTTGCCCGCAAGGAGCGCGTGCTGGTGACCACGTTGACCAAACGCATGGCCGAGGACCTGACCGACCATCTACTTGATGCGGGCATTAAGGTCAATTACATGCACTCTGATACGGCGACAATGGACCGTGTCGAGATCCTGCGAACGCTGCGCGAGGGCAAGATCGATGTTCTCGTTGGCATCAACCTGCTTCGCGAGGGCTTGGATCTTCCCGAGGTCTCACTGGTGGCAATTCTCGATGCCGATAAGGAAGGCTTCTTGCGCAACCGCCGTTCGCTGATTCAGACGATTGGCCGTGCGGCCCGTAACGCCGATGGCGAAGTCATCATGTATGCAGACGTTGTGACCGATTCGATGAAAGAGGCCATCGAGGAGACGCAGCGCCGTCGCGAGATTCAGATGGCATATAACGAAGAACATGGCATTGTGCCCAAGACAGTGCGCAAGGCCATCAACGACATCTCAAGTTTTATTGCCGAGGCCGAAAAAACCGTGGGTTCCAAGGGGCGCTCGAAGGGCGACTCTCTTGGCCATGGCGCATTCTATACGCCCGATGAGTCGGGCGAGGGCGGCGTGCCGGAAACGGTGGCGCCCGAGCAGACACTTGCGGAGCAGTTGGAAGAACTGCCGCATGACGAGCTTGTGCGGATTGTCGAATCCATGGAAGAGGATATGCGTAACGCTTCTGCCGCCATGGACTTTGAGGAGGCGGCGCGCCTGCGCGATGCCGTCGTTCAGATTCGGGCGATGCTCGAGGGCGCGTCTGAGGACGAGACGATCGAGCGCTTACGTTCACAGGCCCGCAAGGGTTCCACTTTCGCATCGGGCAGAAAACGCCAGGGCGCACGGTTTAAGAAATAGCGAACAGGCCCCGAGTTCCCTGTGGAGCTCGGGGCCTGTGTCTTTTGCGCACTGGAATTCGTGCGTTAGAGGTCTGCAATCAGGGCTTCGGCACAACGGATGCCGTCGGTGGCCGCGCTCATGATGCCGCCAGCATATCCAGCTCCCTCACCACAAGGGTAGAGACCCGGGGTCGACACGGCATGGCACGTTCGGTCTCGGGTGACAGTGACAGGTGAGCTCGAACGAGTCTCCACGCCGGTAAGAACGGCATCGGGGCGGTCGTAGCCTCGTAGCTTTTTTCCGAGTAGGGGAAGTCCCAGGCGGAGCGACTCGACGATATACTGCGGCAGGGCTTCGTCAATTGCCGTCCAGGTCACACCGAGCGGATAGGTGGGCTTTACCTTTCCGGGCGCCTTGCTGGCGCGTCCTGCGAGGAAATCTCCGACGAGTTGTGCCGGTGCGTTCCAGTTGGAACCGCCTAGGCGATAGGCGGCCGCCTCGCAGGCGCGCTGGAGCTCGATGCCGGCGAGCGGGTCATCGTTGGGAAGGTCCTCAGGCGTGACGTTAACGAGCAGGGCGGCGTTTGCGTTGCGTCCGTCGCGGGCATTGAGGCTGGCGCCGTTGACGCACAGGTGGCCCTGCTC
>CABUUE010000141.1 GCA_902494685.1 uncultured Collinsella sp. | reverse complement strand
CAGTAAGGTCGCCATGGTGGGCGACGGCATCAACGACTCCCCCGCCCTGGCGCGCGCCGACGTGGGCCTTGCTATCGGTACCGGCGCCGACATCGCCAAAGAAGGGGCAGATGTGGTTCTCATGCACAGCGACCTCATGGACGTCGCCCGCGCCATCGAGCTTTCGCGCGCCACGATCCGCAACATCAAGCAGGACCTGTTCTGGGCGCTGTTCTACAACGGCATCGGTATTCCGCTCGCCGCGGGGGTGTTCTTCCCCCTCACCGGTTGGCAACTCTCGCCGATGTTTGGCGCCGCGGCCATGAGTCTGTCGAGCGTATGTGTCGTAAGCAACGCTCTGCGCCTAAAATCCTTTAAGCCCAAAGTGGCAAAATAGGATCACCATTAAGTCCATTTAGAACGGGTTTTCCAGGTGCCCGAGATTGACCTGAAAGAGGAGCGACGCGTACTTTGGTACGCGAGCGACGGCTTGAAGGTCAAGGTCGGGTGCCTGGGAAAGCCGACACAACAGAGAGGAATACCCATGCGTTACACAATCAAGACTTCCGGCCTTATGTGCGGCCACTGCGACGCCACCGTCGAGACGGCACTGCTCAACGTTGCCGGCGTGACCGATGCCGACGCCGATCACGAGACCCAGACTGTCCAGGTGGAGTGCGCCGACACCGTGACCGCCGAGCAGCTCGCCGCCGCCGTCGAGGGCGCCGGCGAGAAGTTCCACGCCCTGTCCGTAACCGCCGCGTAGCAGTTACCAGAGACATTCGACCCCATCGACCAGAAACGAGGACCCGCCATGATGGCAGACCACAAATCGGTGACCCGCATGCTCAAGACGGCACGCGGTCAGATCGACGGCATCTTGCGGATGGTCGAGGAGGACCGCTATTGCGTCGATATTTCCACGCAGCTCATGGCCACACAGGCGCTCCTCGCGCGCATTAACGCCGACGTGCTCAAGGCGCATATCGAGGGCTGCGTGACTTCGGCAATCGAATCGGGCGACGAAGACCTCAAAGCCGCCAAGCTCGCCGAGATCGAACGCGTCGTCGACAAGCTCTCCAAGTAATTGGGGCATTGGGGACAGACTTCTTTGCACCGTCTTGGTGTTCCGGGGACAGGTATGTTTGCACCACCTTGGTGCAGATTAACCTGTCCCCCTTGCTCTAAATCGGGTATAAAGGCGTGCAGCATATCGAACGAAAGGCAATTTGCATGAATGACTTTATGAAGGGTCGCAATGGTGCCGACGAGCTCACCATCGTGATGGGTCTTGCCGGCATCGTCATCGCGATGATCGGATCGATAGCCCGCATCCAGTGGCTCAGCTGGATCGCCATCGCCGTCATCGTGATTGGCGTGCTGCGCGGCCTGTCCAAAAACATCGATGCACGTCGCAAGGAGAACGAGGCCTTTGTCGCCGCGACCGTCAATGTTCCCGGCTTGGGCAAATTCGTCGCCAGCTTGGGCGGCGGGGCCGCAGCGGCCAGCACCTCACGCGCGGCCGGCACCAGTAAGGAAGACTTTGAGCGTGCCAAGCGCACGGCCAAGAAGATGTGGAAGGGTCGCAAGACCACGGCGTACCTCAAGTGCCCCAACTGCGGCCAGATGCTGTCCGTCCCCAAGGGCAAGGGCAAGATCCGCGTCACCTGCCCCAAGTGCCACGCCAAGATGGAAACGCGCTCGTAGCGCCCGCACGCGGGACAAATTAATTAGGTTTGTTTGTCCCAAATCCTAAGTATTTGTTCGATAAAAAAGCCGAGGCCTCGTGTTGAGACCTCGGCTTTTGCATGCGGCAACGGAGCCGCCCCTTTGTCACACCTACACCACACCGTCGCGGGCAAGCTCCTCGGCCAACGCCTCGGCAGGCATGTCCATAATCGTGTCGAGCTCGTTATCAACCTCGGGGATACGCTTCACCTTGAGCTTGCGCACCAGATCACCGCGACACATCACGTGCATCGGCTCACGCAGAGCGCACAGATCATCGAGCGGGTTCTCGCGCGTCACCAGGATATCAGCGGCCTTACCGCACTCGATTGTGCCGGTCTCGCCGCCCAGCCCCAGCAGCTCGGCATTGACTTGCGTAGCCGTATGCAGCGCGAAGGCGTTGCTCACGCCGACATACTTGGCAAAGTAGGCCACCTCGCGCCACATGTCGTACTGCGTCACGAACGGGCAGCTCGAATCTGTGCCAAGGCCTACCTTAACGCCAGCTTCCAGTGCGGCACGGGCGCTCTCGATGATGCCCGAGCACACGATGTCGCCGTTCTTCTTTTGCGTATCGGTCGAATGGGTCTTTTCCGGGTCGAGCAACACAAACGGCAGCGCCGGGCTGATCGTACAGGTAACGCTGGGCGCACGCCCCTCAAGCTGCGTACCCGCGGCACCGTGATACAGCTCCAGGATCTCGGGGGTCATCGGAGCGCCGTGCTCAATCGTGTCAACGCCGGCCTCAAGCGCGGCCTTCACACCTTCGGCGCTCTCGACATGGGCCATGACCGGAAGGCCAACCTCGTGCGCCGCCTTGCACGCCGCAGCGGCAACCTCGACCGGCATGCGCAGCACGCCCGGCTCGCCCACCTCGGTCGCATCGAACACGCCGCCCGTTACGAACAGCTTAATGACGTCGGCACCGCGCGCATACAGGTCACGCACCTGTTCGGCTGCCTCGGCGGGACTGTTGGCCACCTGGGCGAACAAGCCTGCACCATGGCCGCCCGGCACCGTGACGCCCGTTCCCGGCGCCACCAGGCGAGGACCTTGATACTTGCCGGCATCGATAGCATCGCGCACGGCAAGATCGGCAAACAGCGGGTCGCCCGCGCCGCGCACCGTGGTCACGCCACTTGCCAGCTGTTGTTGGGCGCTGCCCTTAAGAATGTGGCGCACGATGGCGCGCCCCACGGGATTATCGAGCTTCTTCATCAGCGCGCCCGCATCGCCCGCCGACACCGGCTTGCCCGAACCGCACAGATGCACATGCATATTGATGAGGCCTGGCATGAGATACGCACCTGCCAGGTCGATGACCTCGGCACCTGCAGGCGCCTGCGCCACAGCACTCGGCCCCATCCACGTGATGACACCGCGCTCAACGGCCACGGCCATGTCGGGCTGCGGCTCCATATGTTCCGAACCATCCAGGACGGTCGCATTGATAAACAACGTAGAACGATCGGCAGACGCCATATCGAGCTCCTCCCCCTCAGAAAACTTGAACATCTGTTCATTATTATCCAGCGCGGCAGGATTGCTGCGGACATATCGGTTAACGGAGGGAAGAGGGGATGTGGGGGACGGAATACGTTGCAGCCCCACCCCAGCAATATCAGGGGAATGTCTCGATCTGTAACAGTTACGGGCCCAAACAGCCGCCAAACGTTACAGATTGAGACAAAGTCAGGGGCAGCAGAGCGACACCAGTAACATCCCCTACTCCCACTCCTGCTCGTAGATGTTGAGCGACTTTACGTACCGCCCCTGGGCGCCCATGATGTCGCGGACCAGGCGCAAAAAGAAGCTGATACACGAGGTGTCAAAGCCATCCTGCAGGTCCTCCGGATGCACCGCACCAGGCCCATCGACCGCCGTGTCGTTCAGGCGCGCGATGTCATACAGGTAGAGCTGTCCCGCCGTCAGCCAGACATCGTCGACGCAGGCGAGGCGCACCGCAATCGCGCCGGCGCTCCAATGCTCCTTTTGCACGATATGCGGGTCGTAGACATCAAAGCGATGATCGGTGCGCGCGTCCTTCAGCGCGACCATACCAGTCGCAGGATCCTTGTCCAAAATGCCAAAGCGCGAGAAATACTGCGTGTCGCGTACCTGCTCGAGCCGCTTGAGCGAGGCAGGCGAAAGCGATGTCGGCGGCTCTTCAACATACAGCTCGAGCAGCGTCTTGCCATGGCGATAGGGGCGCTCGAAGAGCAGCCAATCGGTAAATGCCATGTTGTAGGCCATGATTTCGTTTTGCGAAGGCTCGGTGCAATAGCTGAGCCACGGGTCGACAATGATCTCGAACTGTTCGCGCGCCGGCTCCAAAAACTGGAACTTCCGCAGCATCCAAAAATGGGCCATGTCGGCAATATCGTTGCCGACGGCTTCGGCTAGCTGCGCTCGGTCTAAAGCGTGGTCAGTCATGGCATCCTCCTCAAACTGATAGACCTCAATTTGAGCTTACGAGGAGGGTGGTCGGCCACGACCAGCGCGGGCAAAATAGGCCTCCGGCTGCAAACCAGATGCTGACCAAGCACTTGACGAAAAGCTTGACCGAAAATGCGCACCGCAACAAAACCGCAGGTAAACATAGACGGTAAACCCGTCCTTTTGAGCCAAGCGCCCCCGGCCATCACAGAAACAGCAGAGCGCCACAGCTCAAGAAGACGCCGAATGGACACTCGCGCGTCGACAAACGGGCAAAT
>CABUUE010000140.1 GCA_902494685.1 uncultured Collinsella sp. | reverse complement strand
TCGCGAGCGTCTGGCATGGGTGAGGAGCCTAGGTCCGCGTTTTGTATCGGCAACGGCTGGCGCTGAGGGCTGCATTGCCTATGATGGCGATCGTTATTACCGCCAACTGGCTAAACCGGTAACGGAAATGAAGGACACCATGGGTGCGGGTGACTCGTTCCTGACTTCGTTCTTGATGTGCTATCTCGATTCTGTCAAGCGTGGCGAGGATGGCGCCGAGGCCATCGAGCGCGCACTCGACTTTGCGGCGGGGTTTGCTTCGACCGTATGCGGCATGGAAGGCTCTTGGGGCCATGGGGCGCCGATTTCCGAATAGGCGAGCAGTCCCGGGGAGTCGAATTGTCGCCTCCCCGGGACTCCATGGACAATAAATGCTAAATATGAGTACTGTCACTAATTTAGTAACAGCGAAATTTAGCTTTTGAGGGCCTAGTTGGGTGTCTGCGAGCGATTAAAACCTGCTAAAAATGACTTTAACCACCTTAAAGTGCCTTGATAATGGATAGCTGTACATTATCAAGGCACTATTTTGCCGTAAAATAATGTGACTGGATTTGCAACAGTACTCATATTTGGCATTTTTTGTCCACCGGGGCTAGCGAAGGTCAAAAACAGAGTGCGCATTTGTTAAAACTGCCGACTCGATGCGCTTTGCGTCACAATTTTTGAGCGAGGCGATGCGTTCTGAGGTCCTTGTGAGCGATTTGATGAGCGACTGCGCGCTTGTTTCTGTGTTTGCCTCCGCTGGTGCATCGGTCTCGAGCAGTAAACGATCGAGTGGAATCTGTCGTGCGTATTCGCGTCCTCGTTTAGACGCGAGCATGCGTTCGTTGACGGAAAAATAACAGTCCGCATCACGCGCGCGGACGAGTTCGTCCGAAGTGCCGCTAAACCAGTGGAAGATGATAACGGGGGAGTCGGGGTTTGGGATGAGTAGTCCATGCGATTCGAGGACGTCCAGTACGGCTCCTGCCGAACGAACGGCGTGAATTGATATCACGCGCCCGGTAAGAGGATGCTGCACGAGTGTATCGCAGAGCCGGTCAAATGCCTGTATTTGTAGCGGCTCACTTCCGGCAAAGCGTGCGGAAAAGTCGAGTCCCACCTCGCCGATGTAGCGCTCTTGGGCAGCAACTTCGCAAAGCAGATCGACTTCGGCAGGACCGCAGCGGCCGTCGGCGAGCCACCAGGGGTGGAGCCCAACGCCAGCGATGACGCCTGGTAGGCGACGGGCGCGCTCGTTTGCGGCCGAAAAGTCGCGTGGGTCGACCCCGCAGTCAAAGAGCCCCAGACCCGACGCCGCCGACTCACTGGCTGCAGCATCGGGGCCGAGCATCAAATCAAGATGACAATGCGTGTCAAAGAATTGCGGTTCCATCGCAGGACATCCTGCTAGTCCAGGCGTTGGCCGTCGGCGCGTACGCGCTCGGTGCCGCGCCCGCTGATCTGGCGGATAACCTCGCCGGCGATCATCTGACCCATGATGGGCGGCATAAAACTGGCGGTGCCCAACTCGGTGCGCTCGTGGATATTGGAAGGGTCGCGGGGCTGTGTCTTAACCGATTCCTCGCAGCTAAACAGTACATGTAGGCTCTTGATGCCGCGCTTCTTACATTCTTTGCGCATGATGCGGCTCATGGGGTCACGTACCGTATCGAAAATGTCGGCAAAGCGGAGGCACTCGGGATGGAGCTTGTTGGCCCCGCCCATGGAGCTAACCAAACGAATGCCGTGGTCCTGAGCATATTTGGCAATGGTAAGCTTGGCCGAGATGGTGTCGATGGCGTCGACGACGTAGTCGAGCTTGCCACCCGTCTGCTCCAAAACGCTCGCGAAGAACTCGTCGATGTTGTCGCTCAGCAGGTATTCGGTGCGCTTGATAACGGTGGCGGCGGGATTGATATCGCGAATCATGGCATCCATCACGTCCACTTTGCGCTTGCCGATGGTGCTGTGAAAGGCGATGGCCTGGCGATTGATATTGCTGGGCGCGATGATGTCCTTGTCCAGAATGACGAAATGACCGATGCCGCCGCGGGCGAGTGCCTCGCAGCAGTTGGAGCCCACGCCTCCGCAGCCGAGCACCAGCACCGTAGCATCGGCGAGCTTATCGAGTGCCTCGCGGCCCATGATGATCTCGAGCTTGGTGTCGCGTGTCTCGACGAGAGCGGCAGCGGTTTCGGTCATAGACATCCTCCGATGGGGAAGCGAATCGTGTTTTAGCTATCGCCATTATAGGTGTTATCGCGATTCCATTTGAGCCCTTGGGCTTGTTGAAATGGGATCGGGGTTCGCATAAGATTGAAGCAGATGGCACCCGTTGCAGCGGGTTGGCCAACTCCAAAACACGTTTGTAGCGTGAGAAGTGGCCGTCTTCGCATTACGCGGAGGCGGCTATTTTTTTGAGTACAAGATTAGATAGTTAGACAAACATCTAAATATCGAGTATAGTGTGCGCGTCATGAGAGATGATGAGAGGAGGTCTTATGCCGGGAGAGGGTTTTAAGGCGCTTGCCGATCCAACGCGACGGCGCATTTTGGAGTTGCTGCGCGAGGGCAATTGCACGGCGGGGGAGCTTGCCGAGCATTTCGATATCAGTAAGCCGTCGCTGAGCCATCACTTGGCGACGCTCAAAAACGCCGGGTTGGTGACCGACGAGCGCCATGGCCAAAACATCGTATACAGCTTAAACACCACCGTCATGCAGGATTTGATTGGCTGGTTTATGGGTTTTACAAACACGGAAGGTGATAAGGATGAATAACGAAAACAAGGGCATTCACCCCACGGGGGTATCGTCGCGCGTGTGGATTGCGCTGGTCGCTCTGTGCGTCGCCAATGTCGTAGCGCACCTCATGGTGATGCCGAGCTTGCCTGCGCAGATTCCCACGCACTGGGGCGCGAACGGCGCCGTCGACGGTTGGGGTCCTAGCTGGATGGCCTCCGCGCTCGGCATGCTGCCTCTGGCGCTTCTCGCAATGTTCTGCGTGGTGCCGCGCGTCGACCCCAAAGGTGAGGCATATCGAACCTCGGGCAAGTTCTACCAGGGCTTCGTAATCGCCTTCACCTTGTTCATGTGCGCCATAAGCTGGCTGGGAGAGCTTACGGTCTGGGGCGTGGTACCGGCGGTCGGTTCGGTTAACGTGCTGATTTCCGGTGTTGTCGGTTTGCTGTTCATCGGCGTAGGCAACTACTTGCCGCGTGTGAAGCAGAACTATACGCTCGGTATCAAGACACCCTGGGCGCTTGCCGATCCCGAGAACTGGCGCCGTACGCAGCGTTTTGGCGGCGCCTGCTTTATGGTGCTGGGTATTGGCCTGATTGTGATGGGCGTGGCAGGCAGCGTGCTTTCGAGTGAAGTCGTCGCCGCGGTGATTGCGGTTCTGGCGTTTGGTTCGGTTGGAGCCGTCTACGTCTACTCGTATCTGTTGTGGCGCAAATCGCAGCGAGCCGCTCGTTAAGGTTGCGGAAAACTGGCGTACGCAGTTCATAGTATGTTCCGGGGGACTTTTCCCAGGTAGTATTAGGGGGTGTGGGCAACCATGCCCCTTTTTCGTTACGTTTCAGAGCTGGTTCCCTCATTTCGTTTCCACTAAAGCGAATCAAGAATAGGGAAACAGCAGGTAGAAAGGATAGAACAGACATATGGCGGAGTTTATCTACCAGATGTATCAGGCTCGCAAGGCCCATGGCGACAAGGTGATCCTTGACGACGTGACCCTGAGCTTCTACCCCGGTGCCAAGATCGGCGTCGTGGGTCCCAACGGCATGGGCAAGTCGACCCTGCTCAAGATCATGGCCGGCATCGAGGAGGTCTCCAACGGCGATGCCAGGCTCACCCCCGGCTACACCGTGGGCATCCTGCAGCAGGAGCCGCCGCTCGACGATGACAAGACCGTCATCGAGAACGTGCGCATGGCGTTTGGCGATATGATCGCCAAGGTCGATCGCTTCAACAAGATCGGCGAGGAGATGTGCGACCCGGATTGCGACATGGATGCCCTCATGGCCGAGATGGGCAAGCTCCAGGACGAGATCGATGCCGCCGATGGCTGGGATATCGATTCCAAGCTCGGCCAGGCCATGGACGCCCTGCAGCTGCCCGATTCCGACATGCCGGTCAACGTGCTTTCCGGCGGCGAGCGCCGTCGCGTGGCCCTGTGCAAGCTGCTGCTCGAGGCTCCCGACCTGCTGCTGCTCGACGAGCCCACGAACCACCTGGACGCCGAGTCGATCCTGTGGCTCGAGCACTTCCTGCACAACTACCAGGGCGCGGTGCTTGCCGTCACGCACGATCGCTACTTCCTGGATAACGTTGCCGAGTGGATCTGCGAGGTCGACCGCGGTCACCTTTATCCCTACAAGGGCAACTATTCCACGTATCTGGAGACCAAGGCCGCGCGTATCGAGGCACAGGGCAATCGTGACGCCAAGCTCGCCAAGCGCATGGAGGCCGAGCTCGAGTGGGTG
>CABUUE010000139.1 GCA_902494685.1 uncultured Collinsella sp. | reverse complement strand
GGGTTAAGTTTGTCGCGAGTTCCGCACGAACAGGAGAGCACTTAATGTGCTCTCCGTCGTGAGCAGGACTGTAGAGCAGGAAACTTAACCCCCGCCCCGGAGCCCAGCGGGCAACCCCTCCCTTGTGCTCTATCACGCTAAAGTGTATGATTCTGGACGTTACACGACTCACTTTACTTAACTAAAGTGCCATCAAGGGGGGATACCATGAACACCGATATGTCTCGTCGTCAGTTTGTTGGTCTAGCCGGCTCGCTCGCCACGGTGCTTGGCCTTGGTCTTGTCGGTTGCGGCGGTGGTGCCGGCAAGGGCTCCGCTGCTGGCTCTGCCGCGGCCAAGGATGTGAAGGGCGCTGCGGAGTCCAAGAAGCTCGTGGTGGGCTTTGATAAGTCCTATCCTCCGTACGGCTTTGTGGGCGACGATGGCGAGTACACCGGCTTTGATCTCGATCTGGCCAAGGCTGTTGCCGATAAGCAGGGCTGGGAGGTCAAATACGAGGCCATCGACTGGGACGCCAAGGATACGCTGCTTAACTCGGGCGCCATCAACTGCATCTGGAACGGCTTTACCATGGAGGGCCGTGAGGACGACTACACGTTCTCCGAGCCGTACATGCTCAACGAGCAGGTGCTGGTGGTCAAGAAGGATGCGGGCATCAAGGGCTGGGACGATCTTGCCGGCAAGACTGTGATTACCCAGACTGATTCCGCTGCGCAGGACGTGCTTGAGGGTGACCAGAAGGATCTGGCAGCGACGTTTGCCACGCTCGACACGATCGGCGAGTACAACACGGCCTTTATGCAGCTCGAGAGCGGCGCGGTCGATGCCGTGGCGTGCGATCTTTCGATTGCCCAGTATCAGCTTGCCGCCAAGCCCGATGCCTATACGCAGCTTGATGAGCCGCTGTCCAGCGAGCACTACGCCGTTGGCTTTAAGAAGGGCGACACCAAGTCGGCCGATGCTGTAGCCGAGTCGCTCAAGGCGCTCTACGAGGACGGCACGGTCAAGGACCTCTGCGATAAATATTCAAGCTATGGTTTGTCTTTCGATAATTGGGTGCTCAAGTAATGTCTATTCAGGTCATGATGCAAATGCTTGGCCAGGGATTCTTGGTCAGTTTGCAGTTGTTTGTGCTGACGCTGCTGGGGTCGATTCCGCTGGGAATCCCCGTGGCGTTTATGCGCATGAGCAAAATTGCGCCGCTCCGCTGGATTGCGCGCATCTACATTTCGGTCATGCGCGGTACGCCGCTCATGCTGCAGATGTTTGCCATCTACTTTGCCCCGTACTACGTGTTCGGCATTTCGCTCACGCCCGATTCCAAGTGGACGGCGTGCGTCGTAGCGTTCATCATCAACTACGCCGGTTACTTTGCCGAGATCTATCGCTCGGGCCTGCAGTCCATTCCGCGCGGTCAATACGAGGCAGCCGAGGTGCTGGGCTATTCGCGCATGCAGACGTTTCTGTATATCGTGATGCCGCAGGTCGCCAAGCGTATTCTGCCGGCGATGGGCAACGAGATCATCACGCTGGTCAAGGACACGTCGCTGGCGTTTGCCATTGGCGTGGGTGAGATGTTCTCGACGGCCAAGGCGCTGGTCGCCTCGCAGGTGAGCATGGTGCCGTTTGCGATCGCGGCGCTGATCTACTGGATCTTTAACTTTGTGGTCGAGATGCTGCTGGGCGCCGCCGAAAAGAAGCTGGACTATTATCATGACTAACTCAGTGATGAAAATCGAAAGCGCGCGCAAGGCGTTTGGCGGCAATGAGGTGCTCAAGGATATCTCGCTCGAGGTCAAGCGTGGCGAGGTCGTGGCGATTATCGGGCCTTCGGGTGGCGGCAAGTCCACGCTGCTGCGGTGTGCCACGCTGCTCGAGACACTCGACGGAGGCTCGCTCTCGTTTGGTGGCCTTGCCGTTGCGACGGATGCGGGCTCGGGCGCGGTCTATGCGAAGGGCGATGTGCCCAAGCGGGCACGCTCGCGATTCGGCCTGGTGTTCCAAAATTACAACCTGTTCCCGCACTATACCGTGATGAAAAACATCATCGACGCGCCGATCCGCGTGCTTAAGCGCCCGCGCGAGCAGGCGGAAGCTCGTGCGCGCGAGTTGATCGCGCAGATGGGGCTTACGGGCAACGAGAACAAGGTGCCATGTGAGCTTTCGGGCGGCCAGCAACAGCGTGTGAGTATCGCCCGCGCCTTGGCGCTCGATCCGGAGATCCTGTTCTTTGACGAGCCGACCTCGGCACTCGATCCCGAGCTGACGGCCGAGGTACTGCGTGTCATTAAAGACCTTGCGGCGCAGAATATGACGATGGTGATCGTGACCCATGCGATGCAGTTTGCGCGCGATGTTGCCGACCGCGTGGTCTTTATGGACGGCGGTCGTATTGTCGAGGAGGGTCCTGCCGAGCAGGTCATCGACCATCCACGCGAGCAGCGCACCCGTGAGTTCTTGAGCCGTATCGAGGGATAGGCTCAGGTATTTACTCAACTATTAATTGAGGCGAAGCCGCCGCAGGTCTTACGGTCTGTGGCGGCTTTTTGTTTGCATCGACGGGGTTCAATAATCGCCTCACAAGCTTGTCTCTTCCTCTCGCCGCCTGTATTCATACGTGTGCCGAAAGGTGTGCATGGACGGTCGCCCGTGAGGGTAGGGTGGTGGCATAGGACATTTGGAGGGTGAGTCGGCTCGGCTGCCGACCATGCTGCTCCCGGGATGGCACCGACCGCGAACTCTCCCCGTTGGCGTCGCGCAATGCGCGCGGCCCTGCAAGGAGGTCATCATGGGTGCTCCCAAGACCGGTAACGTAAGGAACGTGGTGCTCGTAGGCCAAGGCGGGGTGGGCAAGACTTCACTCGCCGAGGCCATGCTCCACCTTTCCGGCAAGACCGCCCGCCTGGGCGGCCACGACGGCACCAAGCCTACGCTCGACTATGACCCTGAAGAGGTCAAGCGTTCATTCTCCATCTCGACGACCATCGCGCCGATCGACTGGAAGGGCGCGCGCATCAATGTGCTCGATGCCCCGTGCTACCCCGATTTTATCGGCGACGCCTTTGCCGCGATGAGTGTTTGCGAGACGGCTCTGTTTGTGGTCGACGCCGAGGCCGGCCCGCAGCCTACGACGGTTAAGCTCTGGTATGCCGCCGAGGACCTGCGCCTGGCGCGTGCGGTGTTCGTAAACCGCCTGTCGCGCTCCGAGGCCAGCTTTGCGACCACGATGGGCCTGCTGCAGGAGCGCTTTGGCACGCGCCTGGGCGCCGTGACCCTTCCCTGGGGCGAGGGCGAGGACTTTGACGGCATCATCGACCTGGTGCGCATGAAGGCGCGCCATTGCAACGGCACCGAAGCCGTTGAGTCGGAGATTCCCGAGGAGTATCGTGCCCAGGCCGAGGAAGCCCATGACCATCTGTGCGAGCTGGTGGCCGAGGCTGACGATGAGCTGATGATGAAGTACCTGGAAGGCGAGGAGACGCTGACGCAGGAGGAGCTTGAAGGCCTGCTGTCGAAGGCGATCGCCGAGCGCATCTTTGTGCCGGTCTTTGCGGGCGATTGCATTAAGGAGCAGGGCGTCAACTCGCTGATGGACGACATCGCCACATACTTCCCGGCGCCGACGGACTACGGCGAGATGCCGCTCATCGACGGTGATTCGCTCAAGATTTCGAGCGACGATGACCGTCCGGTGGCGTTTGTGTTTAAGACGCTGGCCGATCCGCAGCAGGGTCGCATCAGCTTTATCAAGGTGCTGACGGGTACGCTTGAGCCGGGTCTTGAGCTGATCAACGCGCGTACCCGCAAGAGCGATCGTCTGGCTCACCTGTATGTGATGTGCGGCCGCGACATGACCGAGGTCGGTCACGCCTATGCCGGCGACATCATCGTGGCGCCCAAGCTGGCGGCCGAGACGGGCGATACGCTCTCCATTACCGGTAAGGTCGAGGCTGCGGCGTTTAAGTTCCCCAACTCTCAGTACCGCATCGCCATCGAGTCCGAGAATCGCGGGGACGAAGAGAAGCTCTACACGTTTATCGAGAAGGCCTGTAAGGCCGATCCGACTATGAGCATCGACCGCGACGAGGAGACCGGCCAGACCATCATCTCCGCCGTGGGTGAGGCGCAGGTTTCGGTGTTGCTCAATCGCCTTGAGGATCGCACCAAGGTCGTGGCCAAAAGCGTGCCGATTCGCATCCCGTATCGCGAGACCATTCGCCGCACGGCGAGTGCCCAGGGCCGCCACAAGAAGCAGACTGGCGGTGCCGGTCAGTATGGCGACTGCTGGCTGCGCGTTGAGCCGCTCATTGGGCCCGACGGTACGAGCGACGGCTATGAGTTTGTTGACGAGGTCGTGGGTGGCCGCATCCCGCGCTCGCTCATCCCCGCCGTGGACAAGGGCGTTCAAGAGACTATGAAGGACGGCATCATTGCCGGCTACCCGCTTACGGGTATTCGCGTGGCTGTGTACGACGGTTCGTATCACAGTGTCGACTCCAACG
>CABUUE010000138.1 GCA_902494685.1 uncultured Collinsella sp. | reverse complement strand
TGACGCCCGTCTGGGTCACGTAGTGCATGCGCAGGCGGCGCTTGCCGTCCACCACGGTATGACCGAACTCGCGCAGGTCGGTGAGGAACGTGTTGAGGCGTGAGGTACTGATCTTTTGCGAGCGCGTCTTTTCGGCCGCGTCGACCATCGACCAGATCTTCTCGACGCTACGGCCGGTCAGGGCCGAGATGCGCAGGTACTGGGCCCAGGGAGCCATGACGCCCAGACGGCGGTCGACGGTCTCCATGCAGGCCTCGCGCTTGCGGTCATCGTCGAGCAGGTCCCACTTGTTGAGCAGCACCACGATGGCGCAGCCGCGCTCGATGGCAAGACCCATGACCTTCTGGTCCTGCTCGGTAACGCCCACGGAGGCGTCGACGACGAGCAGCGCCACGTCGGCGCGGTCGATGGCGCGCAGGCCGCGGACCATGGAGTAGTACTCGATGTTCTCGTACACGGTGCTCTTCTTGCGAATGCCCGCGGTGTCGACCATGCGGTAGTGCTTGCCGTTGCGCTCCACGACGGTGTCGATGGCGTCGCGCGTCGTGCCGGCAATGTTGGACACGATAGAGCGGTCGGCGCCCAGGATGCGGTTGAACAGCGACGACTTACCGGCGTTGGGACGGCCGATGATGGCGACGTTCAGCGCGTCGGGGAACTCGTCGGCGACTTCGTCCTCTTCCTCAGGAAGCAGGGCCACGATGTCATCGAGCAGGTCGCCCGTGCCATGGCCATGCAGGGCCGAGAGCGGCGTGGGCTCGCCGATACCGAGCGAATAGAACTCCCAGATGCTGTCGTTTTCGCGATCGGGGTTGTCGAGCTTGTTCACCAGCAGAAAGACCGGCTTGTCGCAGCGCTTGAGCATGCGGGCGACCGACTCGTCCTCCTCGGTGACGCCGGTGCGGCCATCGACCACAAACAGGATGACTGCGGCTTCCTCGGCGGCGGCGAGCGCCTGGTCGCGGATGGACGTGGCAAAGACGTCGTCGCTCTTGAGCGGCTCGATACCGCCCGTGTCGACGATGGTGAACTCACGACCGTTCCAATCGGCCGTGTGATACGAGCGGTCGCGCGTGACGCCGCGGGACTCGTGGACGATGGCGTCCGAGGTCTGGGCCAGGCGGTTAACGAGCGTGGACTTGCCCACGTTGGGGCGTCCGACGACGGCGACGATAGGTTTCATCTGCTCTCCTTTAATGGGTAGGGTCAGTGGAATTAGTAGAGTCGGCAGGCACAATGCCAAGGATGTGCTCTAGGGTATCGAGCAGCTCATGCGGCATGGTCGACACCACATGAACCTCGGCGCCGCGACTGGTAAGGCTTGCGAGTAAATCGTCACGATGATACTCGTCAAGCGTCATGCCGTCAGCGTTGAACATGAGCTTAGGCACAAAGAGCATAACCCCCGACAGGTCTTGGGGCAGCTGCTCCAGAATGTCACACGCGACGATGAGGCCGGTCACGTCCACGTTGCCGCCAAAGTAGCGGTTCTTGATGGCTGTGACGGTGCCGCCGAGACCATGCGGCGACTCCACAAAGCGCGCCACGGTGTCGCGCGCGCTGGCGCCGGAGAGGCACAGAAGGCGCTGGTTACGCTCGGCGATGGCCTCGCGGACGCGGGCCAGACGCTCGGCGTCGGTTGCAAGCACGTCGTCGGTCTCGTCCAGATATGAGCGGATCATGCCGATGCCGTCGTAGTACTGCGGGTAGCCGTCGTAAAAGTCAGCCTCGGGAGGATCGATGCCAGCGTCCAGATAGAACTCGTCGCTCATCTGGAAGGTGTGGCGGCCAAAGCGCTTATAGGCGCGGTCCTGGAAGGGCCTGATCATCGCGATGGTCTCGCGCGCCAGCTCGGGCTTGTCGCTGTAGGACCAGCTAAAGCGGTTTTGATGCTTGGTAAAACCGAGCGGCACAATGCCCAGGCTGGTGATTTGCTCGTGCTCCTCGCAAAAGCGCAGGGTCTTTTCCAGCTCCTCGCCGTCGTTCATGCCGGGGCACAACACGATCTGCGCGTGAATCTCGATGCCGGCGGCCATGATGGTCTCGAGCACGTCCATGCCTCGCTGGGCGTTGCGGCCCATCATGCGGCGGCGGACGTCGGGGCTCACGGCGTGGACTGACACGTTCATGGGGCTCATGTTGCGCTGGATGACGTTTTGCACGTCCTCGTCGGTGAGGTTCGTGAGCGTGACAAAGTTGCCCTGCAAAAAGCTCAGGCGATAGTCGTCGTCGCGAATATAGAGCGTGGAGCGGCCGCCCTTGGGGAGCATCGTCATAAAGCAGAACACGCAGGCGTTCACACAGGTGCGCATGCCATCGAAGATAGGGCCATCGAACTCAAGGCCCCAGTCCTCTCCCGGGAAGCGGTCGAGCTCGACGGAGGTGACGGTGTTGTCGCGCGGATCGAAAACCTCCAGGTCGACGGTATCATCGTCGGCCTCCCAGAGCCACACAATCATGTCGGTAAGCTTCTCGCCATTGACCGTGAGCACGCGCATGCCCGGCTCGATACCCACATCCCACGCGGGCGATTCGGGACGCACGTTCTTAACGAGCGCGCCCTCACCCGGCTCGGGGTCGCGGCTGCGCCCGTAATCGGCCACCTCGGCGGCGTATGCGGGTACGGTCTGGTCCATGATTAGCGGCAAAGCTCTTTGATGCGCTCGACGGCGCGCTCGATGTGTTCTTGCGGGGTGGAGGCTCCAGCGGTGATGCCGATGTGATGAGCGTCGGTAAACCACGCGGCCTGGAGCTCGGAAGCTTCCTCGATGTGATACGTGCGCTCGCAGGCATCGGCACAAATCTGCGCCAGGCGGCGGGTGTTGCCCGAGTTCTTGCCACCCACGACGACCATGCAATCACAGCGTTTGGCAAGTGATGCGGCTGCCTGCTGGCGCTCGCTCGTGGCGGCGCAGATGGTGTTGATCACACGCAGCTCCTGCACGCGCGGGGTGATAGCGGCCACGACCTCGGCGAGGTTCTGCGCGGTCTGGGTGGTCTGCACAACCAGACCCACCTTGCCCTTGAGCGATAGGGCATCGGCGTCGGCGGCACAGCTCACGACCTGCGCGTCATTGCCGGCGTGGCCCAGAATACCCTCGACCTCTGGGTGGCCCGGCTCGCCCACGACGATCACGCGGTAGCCTTCGCGCACCAGGCGCTCGGCCGCCACATGGACCTTCTTCACGTAGGGGCAGGTGGCGTCGACCACGGTAAGGTCGCGCTTGCGGGCAGCATCGATCACCTGCGGCACCACGCCGTGGGCGCGGATAATCACGGTGCCGGTTGCGGCGTCATCCAGGGTTTCGGCCAAGCCAACGCCCGCCTGAGCGAGCTCGCGTACCACGATGGGGTTATGGATAAGCGGACCCAAGGTATGAACCTGAGTGCACTCCCCTGCCTGCGGCGCGGCGGCCAGCGCCATATCGAGCGCACGCTGTACGCCATAGCAAGTTCCGGCGTGGGCGGCGATCTCGATGGAAGGCGCGGTGGCCTGGTCGGACGCAGTCGCGGCAGTGTTCGTCACGTTCTCGCTCATGGCTAGAACCTGCCCGGATGCTCGGCGCATAGCTCGTCTCGCATGGCGTAGACGCGGCTCATGGCCTCGGACTCAAACCATTCCAGGCGCTCCGTGCGCTTAAGCCCGGCCGGTGCGTCGGAAAGCGAGACGGCCTTGCCGGCGCGGATCCAGCACTTCTTAGGGCGCATGATCTTTTTGCCCGCGGGCGTGATGTCGGACCAGCCGCAGATGGCGAGCGGGTTCACGGGTGCCTTTCCCATCTGAGCGATGAGCGCAAAACCGCCGTGGACCTCGGGCTTGATCTCGCGCGAGCGGATGCGCGTGCCCTCGGGGAAGATCAGAACGTCCTCGCCGCGCTGCAGCGCATGCTGGGCGGCACGCAGGCACTTCATATCGGCAGTACCACGCTCCACGGGGATGCCGCCAACGCGGCTAAAGGCCCAGCGCACGATCTTGCTCTTGGCGAACTCGGACTTAAAGATGGGACGAATGCGGCGCCCCCCAAAGAACAGCGCCGTCTCCACGGCCAAGAGCTCGGCCATCGAGGTGTGGTTGCAGATGACTACGCTTCCGCGGCCGTCCTGGCGCTCAAACAGCAGATCGGCATCCTCTACCTTCCAGCGCCACATGAGCTTGGAGAAAGCCCAAAGGATTGCCATGACCACGAAGACGGTGCCGCGGATGAGCGCGGGAAACTCGGCATACGGGGCGTTGTAATAGTCCTCGGGCGTCTGTTTGAACAGGCGCATGGGCTACCTCCTTTGGTTGATGAGGTCCTCGATGATCGAGACGACCTCATCGATGGTGTGAGCGGTGGAGTCGACGTGCACCGCGTCCTCGGCGGGAACGAGCGGGGCGACCTCGCGACTGCTGTCGAGCTTATCGCGCTGCTTGAGGGCGTCGAGTGTCTCGTCGACCTCGGCCTCGAGCTGCTCGGTGGTGAGCGGCTGGACATCGTTTTGGTGACGCTGAAGCACGCGGCGGCGGGCGC
>CABUUE010000137.1 GCA_902494685.1 uncultured Collinsella sp. | reverse complement strand
CGAGCAGGTCCATGACCAGCGGGCTCAGCAGATAACGGCCGACAATGTACAGGTTGGACGGAGCCGCCTCGGGAGCGGGCTTCTCGACCAGACCGCCGATGCGCCAGACAGCGCCCGGCTCTGCATCGGCAACGTCCTCGGCGCCCTCGAGCGAACCGACGCGCTCGCCGGCGATAACGCCGTAGCGGCTGACTTCCTCGGGCGAGCAAGCAGCGACGGCGATAACCGAAGCTCCACCGTGCTCCTTGGAAACGGCGAGCATCTTGTCGCAGATGTCGCGATTAGGCACAACGTAGTCACCCAGAAGAACCAGGAAGTTCTCCCCTGCCACGGCGTCGGCAGCAGAGCGGATAGCATGGCCGAGGCCCTTAGGCTCGTACTGATAACGGAAGTCGACCGGCATACCGCCAGCGTGGGCGACGGCATCGGCATAGGCGTTCTTGCCGCGCTCGCGCAGCAGGTTCTCGAGCGAGCGATCGGGCTGGAAGTAGTTCAGTAGCTCGGGCTTACCGGGAGAAGTAACGATGATGGCGTCGTCGACTTCCTCGGGGTCGAGCGCCTCCTCGACGACGTACTGAATGACGGGCTTGTCGAGCACCGGCAGCATCTCTTTGGGCGTGCACTTGGTGCCAGGCAGAAAACGCGTGCCAAGACCGGCGGCGGGGATGATTGCCTTCATGTTATTCAAAGATCCTTTCGCAGGCGCAAAAGCGCCCCATGCGTGCGGCACACAGCCGCAGACCAAATTGCGATACCTAAGCATCTTACCGCTGGAACTATATGTCGCTACAAGGCAGAGACAATTCATCAGCAGGTCAACGCAAATTATTGCTCGAATGGTGCAATTTTATTGCCCAACGGCAGGGTGCCCGATACGACGCAAATCACAGAACATGGCAGTTTGAGCTACCGATGCCGAGGGACCGAAAAACAAAAAAGACGGGGCTCGCAATGCGAACCCCGTCTGCAAAGAAATCTGGCGAGAAAGCCTGATTACTTGAGGGTGACAGCAGCGCCAGCAGCCTCGAGCTTCTCCTTGGCAGCCTCGGCGTCCTCCTTCTTGGCACCCTCGAGAACAGCCTTGGGAGCGCCCTCGACGACCTCCTTGGCCTCCTTCAGGCCAAGGTTGGTGAGCTCACGGACGGCCTTGATGACCTGGATCTTGTTGTCGCCGAAGCCCTCGAGCACGACGTCAAACTCGGTCTTCTCCTCGGCCTCAGCAGCGCCAGCAGCGGGAGCGGCGACAACAGCGGCAGGAGCAGCGGCGGAAACGCCGAAGGTGTCCTCGATAGCCTTGACGAGCTCGGAAGCCTCGAGAAGGGTCATTTCCTTAAGAGCATCGATGATCTCATCGGTGGTAAGCTTAGCCATTTCTAAGTCCTTTCGGTTTCCGTGCGGATGCACGGAGATCAGTTAAAACACAGCGCGAATGCGCCAGGGGTGCGGCGTTGCCGCCGCGGGTGAAAACAGCGACTAGGCTGCCTTCTGCTCGGAGACCTGCTGGATCGAACGAGCGAGACCAGAGGAAACGCCGTTGACGCAGACAGCGATGTCGCGAGCGAAACCGGAGATGAGACCGGCGATCTGGCCGAGAAGCTGATCCTTGGTGGGCAGCTCGGCGATAGCCTTAACATCATCAGCGGAAACGGCCTTGCCGTCGGAGATACCGCCCTTGATCTCAAGGACGCCCTTGGACTTAGCGGAGAAGTCCTTAAGGGCCTTAGCGGCCTCGACCGGCTCGGACTCGTAGAACACATAAGCGACGGGGCCGGCGAGAATCTCGTCGATCTCGGGCTGCTCCTGGTTCTTGAGGGCGATCTTGACCAGGTTGTTCTTGTAGACCTTCATCTCGGCGCCGCACTCGCGAAGCTGATGACGCAGCTCCTGAGCCTGCTTAACCGTCAGACCGTTGTAGTTGACGACGAACAGACCGGCGTTCTCGGCGATACGGGACTCGATCTCTGCAACCTTGTCGATTTTGTACTGCTGGGGCATGAATTACACCTCCTCGAATTCTTTCCGGGCACGGTCCGCCACAAGGACGTGACGGGGGCATGTCCAAAAAGAAAGCCCCCGCGCTGCATGAGCGACGGGGGCGAGAAGACATATCTACTCGACCACCTCGGCTGGCGGGAAGTCCCATTAAGCTCGCGGGTAAGACCCGTTTGCGCCGGCTGTCTCTGGCAGCGGATTCGTGCGTGAACCGAAAGTATTATGGCGGGGACCCCGGCGTCGGTCAACGGGAAACCGGGCTGCACACAATTCCACCATCCGGCCGCGCCGCCGAAGGCCAGGCGCAAGGTTTTCGCTCGGTCAGGTCCTGGGCTCGCACGAAGAGCACATTAAGTGCTCTTCGGCTCGTGCGGAATCTACGAAAACCTTGCGCCTGGCCTTCGGCGGCGCGGCCTGCGGTGACTTTGGGGCAGCCCGGTTTCCCGTTGGCCGACGCCCCCACTCATAAGCCTTAAGTCGGTGGGCTGATATGTTGCGTCCCTGATGGCTACAAGGTTGAAATGAAGGTGGACAGGCGGCGGAGACCTTCGTCCAGGTCTTTGTCGGAAACGCAGTAGCTGAGGCGGATGTGGCCTTCGGTGCCGAAGCAGTCACCCGGAACTAGGGCTACGTTGGCTTCTTTGATGGCTTTGATGCAGAAGTCTTCGCTTGTCAGGCCGAATTGTTTGATGCTGGGGAAGGCGTAGAAGGCGCCTGCCGGTTCCACTACGTCGAGGCCCATGGCGTCTAAGGCTGCGAGTACGCGCTCGCGGCGGGCTCGATAGACCTCGAGCATGGGGGTTGGGTCGACGGTCAGGGCTCGGGCCGCGGCGTCCATCTCGAAGGAGACGGCGCTCGATACTAGGTATTGGTGAGCTTTTGCGATCTCGGCGATGACGGGCCCTGCCGCTGCAAGCCAGCCCAAGCGCCAGCCGGTCATAGCCCAGGGCTTGGAGAAGCTCTCGATGACGACCGTCTGCTCACGCAGCTCCGGGTGACGCTGGGCAAAGCGCTCGTAGCCATCCACATAGACCAGGCGGTTGTATACGTCGTCGCAGACCACGTAGATGCCCGCCTCCTCCGCCACGCGCGCCACGGCGTCGAGCGACGCCGCGTTGAGGATGCAACCCGTGGGATTGTTGGGCGAGCAGATGACGATGG
The DNA here is from genome assembly GCA_902494685.1 of uncultured Collinsella sp. Classification (GTDB taxonomy): domain Bacteria; phylum Actinomycetota; class Coriobacteriia; order Coriobacteriales; family Coriobacteriaceae; genus Collinsella. Next base: position 1,384 of record CABUUE010000137.1, on the reverse strand, counting down.
CCTTGGTCGCCGGCGTCACGCAGGCACGAAGCGCCTCCTCATCAATCTGGAATTGCGCAGGCTCCGTATCCAAAAAGACCGCTTTGGCGTGATTGGCCACGACGATGCTCTCGTACAGGCCAAAGGCCGGCGTGGGGATGATGACCTCGTCGCCGGGGTTGAGCATAGCCATGAATGTTGCCGACAGGGCCTCGGTCGCGCCGTCGGTTAGGATGACCTCGTCGGCCGAAAACGTAAGGCCCGCGTCCCCCATGTAGGCAGATAACGCCTCACGCAGGGCGGGGCGACCGTTGTTGGGCGGATAGTGCGTGTCACCGCGGTCCAGTGCGGCGGTCACCTCGGCACTAATCACATCGGGCGTGGGAAAATCGGGCTCGCCAAGCGCAAGCGCGATGCACCCCGGGTGCTGGGCGGCGAGCGCGTTGATCCGGCGGATACCGGAGGGCTTGAGCGTGGCAAGCGAGGTATTCATGGGCAGTCGCATGGCGTTCCTTTCGTAAGGGTTGCACTAGGATAGCGCGGCGGGGCGCCGCCAGACGGTGTAACCTAAACGGAAACGAGCCGGAAAGGAGATGGCATGGAGACAATCACGCGTGGCGACGTACCGAAAACACTGCACACCATTGCGTATATCAGTATTCCCAATAGCGCCGATCTTGATTTTTTGCTCTGGGACCTGCAGGATGCCATCGCCGCCTATGCCCGGCTTTCCGACACCGTACTCCCCCACCCGGTTGACTTGAAGGCGGATGATGCCGGTGCAGTCGATGGCATAGTGCTCGCTGTTGATGATGCATTTGACGATGAGGCTATGATCGCTGTCGAGCAGATACTCGATCGCCTTGGGAATACAGAAACACGCGTCTATGTCGTCGTCCAGGCCCTGTCCAACAACGCCAAGCAGACGGACGAAGTCCTCGACCGCCTGTATCGGGCATGTCTTCTACGTGACCTGCCATGGTGCGACGGCGTTGTCGTCTGCACCGGCACCGGCATCGCAGCGCTTCGCCACTCCCCGCGCATGGGCCTCTTGCGCCGACCATTTTCGGAAGCGATGGATAAGCTTGTGGGCGCTGTGCGCATGGGCTGCTCCGTCGAGCATGCACAGCGACTTGGCGGCGGCAATGCCGCCAACGTCGACGCCGACGGCATGGTTTGCGCCGAGCCAGCCGTGCCCGCGCCGATCTGGCGAGGCGTTCTGAAACGTCTGGGCGCCCACGCTCAAACAAAAATCTAAATTAAATAACAGCCCAGTCAACGGCTTCGTGCCAACGCTCAACAAGACGTTCCAGGCGCCAGGCGGCATTGGCAGGACTTGTCGAGGGCAGGACGATGGCGGGCAGCCCCGTCCGATCTTGCAAGTAGCGTTTGTAGAGTCGCCCTG
>CABUUE010000136.1 GCA_902494685.1 uncultured Collinsella sp. | reverse complement strand
GGAATGCGGCGTCGCGATCGGCCTCGAGCGCCGGCGTGCGCGCAAGCATGCTGTCGACAAAAAGGGTGCTCGACGCGGGAAGCGACACGCCATCGAGCAGGTCGACGGCATCGACGCCCAAGTCCTCGGCAAGGCCAAACGCGGCGCGAGCTCCCTCGTCTAGGCGCACGATATCGCCGGACGTGAGACGCGCAAACGTCTGGTGACGCTTATAGGAGTCGAGGTAGATGGCAAGGTCGGCCGCCGAAAGCCCGCTCGCACCTAGCTCGACGTCGAGCAAGTTGCTCTTGACGGTGGCGCGCACCGAGAGCTTGGGCGCAGGGCGGACCGAAATCTGGCGCAGGCGGTCGCTGAGCATGACCTCGCCCAGCTCGGACAGGGCAGACAGGCCCTCGGTCAGCAAGTGGAACAGGCTCTCGTCATCGCGCTCCTCAAATGCCAGGCCGCCCTCGTAGAAATCGAAGTACAGGGCCGCCGTGTCCATAACGCGAAACTCCGCCACCGTATCGCGGGGCGGAACGCCGGGACGTTGCTCTTCGAAAGGACTGCCCGGAGCACCAAGACTAAAGAGATCTGCCGACCAATCACCGTAGGTCACCGTAATCTTGCAGGTCACAAGACCATCGTCGACGCCAATCGCCATGGCAAAACTCGGCTCGGGCGCCACGGCGTCGAGCGCAGCGGGCGCGGTCAGGTCGGTGTAGTCGCGCAAGATAGGCAGCGCCATGCGGCAGAACTCGCCCACCTGGTCGGCGGCGATATGGACCGGCGTGCGGCAGGGCAACAAGTGCGAAAGGAACGGCGCCGCACGTTGGGCAAACGCCGTGTCGGTACGGCGCGCGCGGCGCGTATCGACCAGATAGGCTGCGTCGCTCGCGACAAAGCAATGCGTATCGGCCGGAAGGCGCAAGTCGTAGCTGCCTCCCGCCGCCGGTGCAATCTTGGCGGCAAGAAGCGGCGGGCGCTTAGCCGGGACTTCGCCCTCCCCCTGCGGCGACGGCTCGACTTCCACCTCGTAGGAGCGATGCATCGTCGTCCCCCGCGACCAAGCGGGCTCAAAGGACATGGACCTGCCACACAGCAGGTCCAGCACGGACACGACGGAATACTCGGATACCGGCAACTGACGCTCGGCGACAAAGCCGCTGCGGGCAAAGTCATACGATGCCGAGCGCGAGCTCGTAATATCGCCTAGGTAGGCGACCGTCATTGCGATAAAGTCGAGCAGCTTTTTCGACACGTCATCGAAAGCCTCGGGCACATGGGCAAACGTAAGCTTCTTGCCATAGGAGAACGTACCGCCGCGCACATAGGCATCGGCCATGCCGTCGATATCCTTAACCACGTAGGACACCGAACCGCAGCGAATGCGAAACTCGAGCGCCCAGTTAAAACGATCGGCAAACAGCGGATTGTAGTACGGCACCAGCGAGGGCTCCAGCACTGCCTTGGGCGCATCGGGGTCAATGGTGCTGGCGAACTTGCGACGCATAGCCACGAGCTCGTCCATGCGCGCGTCCGAAAGATCGGAAAGCGCCGCCACAAGGCTCGGGCTCGTGGGGACGGGTGCCGGGAAGGGAAAGTTGGGGTTGACCGCAGATGCGGTGGGCGCGGGGCGTGTGGGCTGTTTGGATTGTACGGGCGGTGCCGTAAACGTGCGGACCGGCGTGCGCAGGCCCTCAACGGGCTCGGCGCCGCTGGCATCCAGATACGCCAGCGCCGTGGCGATAGCGTGCTTGCACATGCCGGAATAGCGGAAGGCGGCGGGGCAATCGCAGTCGTAGTCGATAACCTCGTGCTCGTCCATGTCGAGCGCCACGTGCGTCTTGTACAGGTCGCCGCGCGAGCCGCGCACCGTGCCCTCGATAGTCACATTTTTGGAGAAGCGCGAGCCGGAGTCCTCAAACGACAGCACGGCGCCGTTGAGCATGAGCGAGCGCCCCTTCATAAAGGTACTGCTGAGCGCCGCCTCCTTACGAAGCGCCTGCGCAAACGTCCCCTGTGCCATCACTTCCTCCAATCTCGCACGCCAAACGATTTTTCTGGGACGGGGATGAAAAAATCATTCCCGTCCCAGAAAAATCATTTTAGATCACCGTCACGCGGCCTTGGTTGCCGACGATGGCCTTGGCCTCGGCTAGCAGCGGAATCGAGCGTGCGTTGACCTTCGCCGGCACCTCGGCACGTAGCACGCGCCCGTCCACCTGCTCGATAAAGATCTCTACGCGGTCGCCGCCCGGGTTGGCGGTAAGCACCGTGGCGAGACGCGCCATATTGCCCTGGCTAAAGCGGCTGTTGGGCACCATGACCTCAAACACCTTGGGCTTGTTGCTCTCCTCGTTAAGCTCCAGCGGCACGATCTCCTGCGCGATGATCTGGTCGCCGCGGTCCGAGCGCTCGAGCTTGCCCTTAATGCGCACAAACGCATCGGACAGCTGTGCACCGGTCTCGGGATCGACCTCGCCGTATAGATACCCCTCGGCTTCCTTGTAGGTCTTGGGGAACACCACGACCGTGGCCTCGCCTTCCATGTCCTCGAGCTGCACGATGCCCATGGGGTCGCCGTTTTTGGTCACGCGCTTGGACACGCTCGAGACCATGCCGGCCCACCACAGCGCCTTGCCCTCGGGAATCTCCTGGTTGATAGTACCGCCCGTGGGGTTTTGCACCTCGTAGCCGGTATCGATCTGCGAGAACGAGAAGTCGCGTGCCTTGGCTAGTGCATACTCAAACGGGCGCAGCGGGTGGTCCGAGACATAGATGCCCAGAACCTCCTTCTCCTGGCTCAGCTTAAGGTGGCGGTCCCACTCCTGGCCATCCGGGTCGGGCACGCTCACCTCAAAGCCCGAGCCCTCAACGTCGCCAAACATATCGAAGAACGACGTCTGGCCGCTCGCGCGATCTTTCTGGCGCTTCACAGCGGCATCGATGATGTTCTCGGGGTTGTTCTTGTCCACAAAGTGCATCATCTGGCGACGCGGATACCCCGTGGAGTCAAAGGCGCCTGCCTTGATGAGCGATTCGATCACGCGACGGTTGGCCTGGCTCGAGTCCACGCGCTCGACAAAGTCGTGCAGCGTCTTAAACGGACCGCCCGCCTCGCGCTCGGCGATAATCGCCTGCGCCACGCCGGTGCCCACGCCGCGGATGCCGGCCAGGCCAAAGCGCACGCCCTCCTTGGTAGCCGTGAACTCGGTACCGGACTCGTTGACATCTGGCGAAAGCACGGGGATGCCGTCGTGACGGCATGCCGAGACGTAGTGCACGATCTTGTCGGTCTTGCCCGTGTAGGACGTCAGGACGGCCGCCATGTACTCGTGTGGATAGTGCGCCTTGAGCCATGCCGTCTGCATAACCAGAATGGCGTAGCCGGCGGAGTGCGACTTGTTGAAGGCGTAGGATGCGAACTCGAGAACATCGTCCCAAATCTTCTGGGCGACCTCGCGCGTGTAGTTGTTCTTGATAGCGCCGTTCATCCAGTGGTCGTAGGTGGTCTCGTCCGAGCCATCCTCCCAGTGGAGCACCGTCGACGTGAGTAGCTTGATCTTTTTCTTAGCCACGGGCTTACGGATACGCGAGTCCGATTCGCCCTTGGAGAAGCCGCACATCTCAACGGAGATGAGCATAACCTGCTCCTGGTAGACCATGGTGCCGTAGGTTTCGCCCAGGATGTCGTCCAGGCGGTCGTCGTAGGAGACGGCCGGCTCCTTGCCGTTCATACGGTTGATGTAGGACGAAACCATGCCGGCGCCCAGCGGGCCCGGGCGGTATAGAGCGATCAATGCCACGACGTGCTTGTACTCGGTGGGCTTCATGTTCTTGATCGTGGCCGTCATGCCGGCGGACTCGACCTGGAAGACGCCGGCGGTGTGACCGGAGCCCATGAGCTTAAAGATCTCGGGGTCGTCAAAGGGAATCTCTTCCTCTTTGATGTCGATGCCGAAGTTCTTTTTGATGTTTGCCTTGGCCTTGGAGATAACCGTCAGCGTGCGCAGGCCCAGGAAGTCCATCTTGAGCAGGCCCATGTCGGCAACGGTATGACCCTCGTACTGGGTAATCTCGACGCCGCCCTTGGTATCGAGCTTGGTGGGCACATGCTCGTTGACGGGGTCGCGGCAGATCAGGACGGCGCACGCGTGCACGCCCTCGCCACGGGTGAGGCCCTCGATCGAGAGCGCCGTGTCGATGATGCGGCGGGCGTCGTCGTCCTTTTTATAAGCCTCGGCAAAGTCGGGGTTAAACAGATCCTCTTTGCCGGGTTGCTTTTCGAGCACCTGCTTGAGCTTGACCTTGGGGTCGCTCGAGACCATCTTGGACAGGCGCTGGCCCATGTAGACCGGGTAGTCCAGCACGCGCGCGGCGTCGTTGATGGCCTGCTTGGCCTTAATGGTCGAGTAGGTGATGACGTGGGTGACCTTCTCGGGGCCGTAGAGCTGGCGAACGTGCTCCACGACCTCGAGGCGCCGCTCATCGTCGAAGTCCATATCGATATCGGGCATCTCGGTACGCTGCGGGGACAGGAACCTCTCGAACATCAGGCCGTTCTCGAGCGGGTCGAACGCGGTGATGTTCATGGCGTAAGCGACGATAGCGCCGGCGG
>CABUUE010000135.1 GCA_902494685.1 uncultured Collinsella sp. | reverse complement strand
TGACAGATGCGTCAGATGACCGTTGCAGGCCCAGACCAGGCCGCAGCCGGCCTCGTCAAGAATGGCCTGAACCTCGTCGTCGGGCACATCGCCGCGCATACCGACGGTGACCTCGCGGTACTTGTAGCCAGTCGACATATCGTTGTGGTACTCGATCTTATGCGGCCAGCGGGCGAGAATCTTCTCGCACACGCCGGTCTGCTCGATCACCTGATGCGGCGTGAGGCCGCAGGCGGGGTCGTAGGGCATATCGCCGGTCAGATACTCCCAGTCGTTGGCCTTGAGATCGTACATGACCAGGCCACCCATCTCGCCGATGTAGGAGTTGAGACCGAGCACGCGCGCATCCTCGTGGATCATGGTACGGTTGCGGCCCGAGGTGGGAACCACCTGAATGCCGGCGCGGGCAAGTGCCACGACAGCCTCGACGAGCTTGGTCGAGGGGTTGCCGTCGTTGTCGCGCAGCACGCACGAGCCGGGCGCGAGCATGGTGGCGTCCAGGTCGGTAAAGACATAGTTGACCTTTGCGAGACGCTCGCGTATCTCACCCGAGAGCTCGGAGACGGTAGGCAGGGTGTTGTGGGACATAATCACTCCGTTTACATAGATGGGGTTTGATCTTGGTAGCGTGTTTTCCCTAGGGTAAACACGCCTGGAAGGCCTTAGGTCATCGGGCGTCGAGGATTCGCAAACGCCACCCTCAAGGCGGCAGCGTTTAGGCATCGTACGCCGCAAGGATGCGCTTGAGAACCGAGCCGTCGCGCTCGCAGGGCTCGGCCCCGTTCTTGCGCAACATGTAGTCGTCAACGCCCTTGCCCGTCACGATCACCACGGCGGGCCGCTCGGTCTCGCGCACGGCGGTCTCGATGGCAGCGGGACGGTCGAGCACAATCTGCCAGTTGTCGTTGCCCTGCTCCCGGACATTGCGTGCGATCTCGTCGCAGATGTCCTCGACGTTCTCGGGGCCCGGGTCGTCTTCGGTGATCACGATGCGGTCGGCGTACTTACCGGCAGCGATGCCCATCGTGGTCCGGCGATCGACGCCTTTGCCGCCGGTGGCGCCAAACACCACCGCGAGTTCGCGCTCCGGATAGTTCTCTCGCAGATCGCGCAGGAGCGTCTCAAGGCTCATGCCGTTATGGGCATAATCGACGACGCCCAAAATCTTGCCCGATTCCGACCTGTAGAGCTCCATACGACCGGGGACAAAAACGTTCTCGAGCCCATGGACGATGCCCTCTTCCGAAATGCCCAGTGCCTCCGCGCACGCAATAGCGGCAAGCGCGTTGGACACGTTGAACTTTACCGGCGTGGGAATCACCATGTCGCGCGTAAAGCGGGGGGTGCGCACCGTTGCCACCACGCCGCAGTCGCCATTTCGAATCGCCAACGCGAGCACGTCGGCACGCTCGTCGGTCAGGGAGAACGTCACCGTGCGCTCGCAGCGGGACGCCGCCTCGAGCACGCGGTCGACGTGATCCATATCGAGGTTGACCACAGCAAAGCGGCTCTGCGAAAAAATCTTGAGCTTGCTGGCAAAGTAATCCTCAAGCGTGGGATGCTCGATCGGCGAGATATGGTCCTCACCGATATTGGTAAAGGCACCCACTTCAAAGTCAATCTTGCCCGTACGCTCGTATTTGAGGCCCTGGCTCGACGCCTCCATGACCAGCCACGGAGCGCCCGCCTCGGCGGCATGTGCGATACGCGACTGCAGCAGGAAGGACTCGGGGGTCGTCAGCTTAGAAGGACCGGTCTCGATACCGTCATCGAACTCGATACCCGTGTTGAGGGCAGGTCGATGACAACCCGCGAGCTTAGCCTCGTTGGCAAGAATGCCACGCAGATAAAAGCTGCAGGTCGACTTGCCCTTGGTGCCCGTAAAAGCGCAGACCTCCACCTTGCCCGAGGGATGACCGTAATAGGCGTCCGCCACCACAGCGAGCGTACGGCGGATATCGTTGACGATAATCGCGGGGGCATCGACGCCGTAATCCGTCTCGGACACATAGGCGACGGCGCCGTCGGCAATCGCCGACACCAGATACTCGCGCTTAAATGCACGCCCCTTACAGACAAACAGCGTGCCCGGACGCACTTGGCGCGAATCGTCAGTCGCAAATTCAATAGGCCAATCGCATGGCACTGCCGGCTTGGAGACGACCACGCCTTCCGCCTCGAGCAATTCAATATAGCGCTTAAGTGTCAGTTTTTCTCGCGGCGTGCTATCCGACATACAACGACCCCTCTCGCTAAGCCCAGCCTCAATTGCCTCGAGACCAAACCGATTCAACAAAACCCTTTCAATACTAGCAGCCATCGTAATATGCCGCCCAATCTTGTATCGGGCACAGACTGCTAAATCTTGGAACCGCTACCGGAAGCCCGTACGAGCCACGCCGTGGTTTTTTCGGTTCGCTCGGCGCTTATGCCCTATCACGAAACAAAAGATTGGCATGATAGTAAAGATTATTTGACATCAGCTGCCACAATCCTTGCGGCAGTACACCTGAGCCGTCAGCAGAAAGGATCTTGCATGTGCGGTTTTGTCGGTTTTACCGGTACAGATGAACAGAGTGAGCTGGTTCTCACGGCTATGATGAATCGCATCATCCACCGTGGTCCCGATATGGGCGGCCAGCATATCGTCGACAACGTTGCCCTTGGCTTCCGTCGTCTTTCGATTCTCGATCTTTCCGAAGCTGGAGCTCAGCCCATGTCGAGCGACGACGGCAAGGTCACGATTGTCTTCAACGGAGAGATCTACAACTTCCAGGAGCTCCGCGCCGAGCTGGAGGCAGCCGGCTACGCCTTCCACTGCAACGCTGATACCGAGGTCCTGGTACACGGTTACGAGGAGTGGGGCGAGGACCTGGTCAACCGCCTGCGTGGCATGTACGCGTTCGTGATTCACGACCAGAACAAGAACAAACTCTTTGGCGCTCGCGACATCTTTGGTATCAAGCCGCTCTATTACTACCAGGCATCCGATGGCTCGCTGCTGTTTGGCTCCGAGATCAAGAGCTTCCTGGACCATCCCAAGTTTGAGAAGGCCGTCAACCACGACGCGCTGCGCCCCTATCTGACGCTGCAATTCCCCGCCACGGAGGAGACCTTCTTTAAGGGCGTGTTCAAGCTTGCCCCGGCGCATTGCTTTACGTATGACCTGACGACCAACACCATGGACATCAAGCGTTACTGGAGCTGTGACTTCACCGACGACAACTCCAAGACCTTCGAGGAGTACGTGGACGAGTGCGACAAGGTCGTGCACGAAAGCGTCGCCGCGCACCGAATCGCCGATGTTAAGGTGGGCTCGTTCCTTTCTGGCGGCGTGGACTCCAGCTACATTGCCGCCTGTCTCATGCCTGACACCACGTATTCTGTCGGCTTTGATTACAAGAACTTCAACGAGACCAACTACGCTGCCGAGCTTTCCGACAAGCTGGGCATCAAGAACGTCCGCAAGATGATTACCGCCGACGAGTTCTTCGATGCACTGCCCGATATCCAGTATCACATGGACGAGCCGCAATCGAACCTGTCCAGCGTGCCGCTGTACTATCTGGCGCAAATGGCTTCCGAGGAGGTCACCGTCGTCCTTTCGGGCGAGGGTGCCGACGAGCTGTTTGCCGGCTACGAGTGGTACGAGGACACCCCCGAGATGCGCTCCTTTAAGAAGCGCGTGCCGCTCGGCGTACGTCGCGCCCTGGGCTCGCTCGTTCAGCATCTCCCCTACTTTAAGGGCCACAACTTCCTGACGAAATGCGCCGAGGTTCCCGAGCGCTGGTATGTGGGTCAGGCAAAGGTGTTCGATCCCTCCGAGGTCGACGAGGTGCTCAAGCCCGCTTATGACACCGGCAAGAACGCCGCCGAGATGTGCGCCGAGTACTACAAGCAGGTTCCCGATTGCTGCGAGCTTTCCAAGAAACAGTATCTGGATATGAACATGTGGCTACCGGGCGACATCCTGCTCAAGGCAGACAAGATGTGCATGGCGCATTCTCTGGAGCTTCGCGTCCCGTTCCTGGACAAGAAGGTCATGGAGTTTGCCGAGCACATTCCCGCCAACTACCGTGTTAACGAAGAAGGCTGCAAGCTCGTTCTGCGTCACGCTGCCAACCGTACGCTGCCCGACGAGTGGGCAACGCGCAAGAAGGTGGGCTTCCCCGTACCGGTCAAGTTCTGGCTGCGCGAGCAAAAGTACTACGACTACGTAAAGGAATACTTCACCGCACCATGGGCTGCCGATTTCTTTGACACCGATGCGCTCATGAAACTGCTTGACGATCACTTTGAGGGTCGCGCGCTCAACCAGCGCAAGATCTATACCACGCTGACGTTCCTCATCTGGTACAAGCGCTTCTTTATCGACGAGGACAAGGGCGCCGAAGTCGCCGCGTAAGTTTCGTTATGAATTAGCGGTGAACAGCACGGGGTTTCCGCTATACTCAATCCCTGCGGGCGATTGGCGCAACGGTTAGCGCAGGTGCTTTACACGCACAAGGCTGGGGGTTCGAATCCCTCATCGCCCACCATTGAATTGGAAACGGTCCTCGAAAGGGGACCGTTTTTGTTTGGGCCCATTTCATGGGATTCGAACCCGCAAGGGTGCGGAGCTGA
>CABUUE010000134.1 GCA_902494685.1 uncultured Collinsella sp. | reverse complement strand
GAGCTTGAGATACTCGGCCTTGAACTCCTCACGGGAAGCCTTGAGACGATCGATCTCCTCGAGCTCGGCCTGCTTCTCGGTCAGAGCCTGGCGGATAACCTCGCGGGCCTTGGCGTCAGCCTCGTTGCGGATGCGCTCAGCGTTCTCATTGGCATCGTTGACGATGGTCTCAGCGGTCTGCTGGGCAGCGATCAGGGCAGCGGAAATCTGGCGCTCCTGAGCGGAGAAGTCAGGGGCGGGAGCAGCCACGGGGGCGGCAGGAACGGCCTGGTCGGCGGTATCCTGAGCCTGGGCAAGCTGAGCCTGTGCATCGGCAAGCTGCTGCTCGGTAGCAGTCAGACGACCCTTAAGGTCAACGATCTTAGCGAGCATAGCGTCAACCTCGGAAGACAGCGTCTCCAAGAAGACGTCGACCTCGGCAGGATCGTAGCCACGCTTGGCCTCAGAGAAAGTCTGAGCCTGGATGTCTGCAGGGGTAATAGCCATAACAAGTCTCCTTTTTCATCGCCTCGGCGCTACACGCCCGACGTAAGTTACTAAGTCAGTTCTACACGAGTATACCTATAAGAAGCTGCAGAACCAGCCTCTGCACCAACTGCAACGCAATAATCGCAACGACCGGCGAAAAATCGATACCGCCCATCGGCGGGATGAAACGACGGAACAGGTTGAGCCACGGACCGCACACGCTATCAAGCACCGCGGCAATATCCTGAAGCAAACCACCCTGCTTCATGGGAATCCACGTCATAAAGCAGTAGACGATAATGAGCGTGGAATAGAAGTTGAACAGCGTGTTGACCAGCTGGACGATAGTGTAGATGTTGATGGGAATCTCCTCGTCTTGTCTTTACTTAAGGTAGCCGTCGGCACGAAGCTTCTTGAGATCGGAATCTTTGACCTCGCAGCCGGCGGGCAGCACCATGAACACGCGGTCGCCCACCTCCTTGACCGTGGCGCCCAGACCGCAGGCAAAGCCGTAAGAGAAGTCCAAGACGCGCTTGGCCACTTCGGTGCGTACGCCCACAAAAATCAGTGCGACAGGCTGCTTGGTGCGAACGCGGCGCACCACGGTCTCCACGTCGTCATAGCTCTCGGGGCGCAGGACATAGGCCGGCAGCTGCGGCGTGGCGTTGATGATATTGCTCGCATAGGCCGAGGCATCGCTCGGTGCAGGCGCGGGTGCAGCGGCGGCACGGGCGCGGGTATTCTCGGCGTAGCTCGACGGCGTGTCATAGGCACCAGGACGATAACCGCTCGCAACACTGTCCTGCGAGCGCGAAGGCGGGTTATACGTCGTGGCATGGCGGGAGTCATCGCCGACCAGCTGACCGGAGCGCGTATACACGGCAACCGACTCAGCTTCACCGCGGCGCGTCTGACCAAGCAGGCCGTTGCTCGGCTCGTCTTGGGTATAGAAGCCCTCGCCCGAAGCACCGCTGTAGCCGTTGCCCTGATAGCCATCGTCATAGCCGTCATCGTAGCCGTAGTCGTCGTCCTGGCCATAACCCTGGTCGTAACCCTGCTGGCCGCCCAGGTGCATCTTATTTTTAATCTCGTCAAGGAAGCCCATGGTTGTGTCCTCTCGCGGTTTAGTGCAGGCGCCCCGATAATCAGTGCGCACTTCAGAGCCTTATTTTACTGCAAACTCCGGGCTAAATACTACCCTGCCCAGGCGAACGAGCGTAGAGCCCTCCTCAAGGGCAGGCTCAAAGTCCTCGCTCATACCGCAGGAAAGCTCGGGCAGGTTCAAATCGGGATGCGCCGCCTCCAGCTCATCCCTCAGCTCACGAAGCCCCGCAAAGGTGCGGCGTGCCACATCCTTATTCCCCCGGGGCGCCATAGTCATAAGCCCCTGTACGCAAATTCCCTCAAGTTCCGCAAGCTCACCCGCGGCAGCGCGAATCTCATCGGGCGAAAAGCCTCCCTTCGACTCCTCACCACTCACATTGACCTCAATGAGCACACGCTGGGGGCCGGCGAGCTCGCCTGCCTCAATCTTGCGAACAGCACGGCTCGAGATCGCCTGCGCCAGATGCAGCGAACCCACCGAGTGAATCAGCTCGGCTGAGCCCAGCACCGCATTGATCTTATTGGTCTGCAGGTTGCCGATCATATCGAAGCGCACCTCGGGCAGCTCCGGATGCTCCGCCAGACCCGTGAGCTTGCGAACCAGCTCCTGCGGGCGATTCTCAGCAAAATGGCGATACCCCGCCTGGATGGCGGCAACGGTCTCATCGACACCAACGGTCTTGGACACGGCAATGAGGCGCGCGGCGTCGTGGGGACGGCCTGCGCGATCGAGCGCCGCATAAAAACGTTCCAGAATCTGCTCGCGGCGAGCGCGCATCAAGTCCAAATAGTTATCCATTGCCAATCGCCTCCGCTGACAGCCAAACAAGTAGTCCTATGCTATCGCAAGAGCGCGGCCCCGCATGTGCAAGGCCGCGCTCACTTAGGTATTTACAATCTTTCGACGAACGGAATTACTTACTCCTCGTCGTCCTCGCCATCGTCCTCGTCCTCAAGATGATCGAGCAGGTAGCGAAGACCCTCGCTGACCTCGTTAGTGGGCACCTTGGCAACGTAGCGAGCGTCGACGGCGGGCCTCATGATAACACCCTCGCCCGAAGGCACGCGCATGCTCTCGAGCTCATCCTCATCAGTGCAGGCGATATCACCGGCAGTCATACGCTGTCCGGTCAACAGGAAGGTCAGACGGCAGGCGGCATCGATGGAAATCGAGGCGATGCGATCGAGATAGCGCGATACCATGATGGCGCGGCGCAGGTCGTCATAGTTGCTGTCGTCGTCCATAAAATCGCCCGTGTCCATGCGGTTAAAGGTGCGGAAGAACTTCTCGTAGGCGGCGTGCACTGGCTCGTCCTCGACGGCCAAGTTGCAGATGATGGACATGTCGTTGGTGACGAGCGCAGAAAGCGAAGAGCCCAGCACCTGGTAGACGGCCTCAGCCTCGGCCTCGACCGTGCCGACAAGCTCCTTGGGCAGCGAGATGTCGGCCTTGATCATATGACGCGTGGCACGGCAGATCTGACGGACCTTATCGGTCATGCGTTGCAGGTTAAAGTCGACGTAGATGATCGTCTGAAGCAGGCGGAAGTCGGAGGCGACCGGTGACTGCGTGGCAATCAGGTTGTAGCAGACGGCCTCCAGGTTGGCGCAGCGTGCGTCAATCGAAAGCGTGCGCTTCTTGGTCTTGGTGGCGAGCTTGCGGTCGTCGGTCACATAGGCCTTAACGGCATCGTGGAGGGCCAGATCGACGGCCTCGTAGATGCTCAGCATCTCGTGACGGGCCTCGATGAGCTGACGGGAAAACAGTTTGCGCATGGTTCACTCCAATCAGTTGGGTGCGGTCATGCCGCCCGCACAGTGAATACGCACCGGACCAGGTCCGATCGGATTGGGACTAGTCGCACCGATCAGCCAAAGCGGCCGGTGATATAGTCTTCCGTCCGCGAATCTACCGGGCTTGTGAAGATCGCGTCGGTTTGACCATACTCGATGAGCGTGGCGGGCTCGCCGGCAACTTCCTGCAAGAAGAATGCGGTGTAGTCGCTGATACGAGCTGCCTGCTGCATTGAATGCGTGACGATGATGATCGTCATCTCGGGCGCCAGCTCGGCCATCAGATCCTCAACCTTAGAGACGGACGTGGGGTCGATGGCGGAGCATGGCTCGTCCATCAGAAGGACATCGGGCTGCACCGCAAGCACGCGCGCGATGCACAGACGCTGCTGCTGACCACCCGAGAGCGCCAAACCATCCTTGTTGAGCTGATTGGATACCTCTTTCCAGAGGTTGGCGCGTTTGAGCGATTCTTCCACGATGTCATCGAGGTCGCTTTTGCTAGTCACGCCCTGCAGACGAGGGCCAAAGGCGACATTCTCGTAGATGGATTTGGGAAACGGGTTGGGCTGCTGAAAGATCATGCCCACACGACGACGGAGGTCGACCGGGTCGACACCCTCGGCATAGATATCATTGCCGTCGAGCGTCATGGTGCCCGCGACGCGCGTACCCTCGATCAGATCATTCATGCGGTTGATGCAGCGCAAAAACGTCGACTTGCCGCAGCCCGAAGGGCCAATGAAGGAGGTGATGGCGTTTTTGGCGATGTTGAGGTCAAGCCCCGTCAGCGCATGAAAGTCACCGTACCAAAAGTTGAAATCCTTGGCCGTAATGGCCGCTTGCTCCAGCGTGGGAGCGGACTGATAAACGGACATGGGACTCCTTAACTAGCGACGCTTGCGCGACAGGAAGCGCGCAAACAGGTTGAAGGCCAGAATGATCACCATCAGCAAGAGCGCGGTGCCATAGGCTGCGTTCATGTTGATGCCGTCGTTGGCAAGCAGGTACAGGTGAACCGTCATGGGGCGGCCGGAATCGAGCGGCGAAATAGGTAGATTGATGGCCTGGCCCATGGTGTAGAGCACCACCGCGGTCTCGCCAATGGCACGGCCGATGGCGAGGACGATACCCGTGGCAATACGGCCAAAGGCAGAAGGAAGCACGATCTTGGAGACGACCTGCCACTTGGTGGCGCCCAGGCCGTACGCACCCCACCGGATATAGCGCGGAACGGCGCGAATGGCCTCTTCGGTGGTGCGCATG